>JAAUOQ010000036.1 GCA_012034795.1 Leptolyngbyaceae cyanobacterium CRU_2_3 | reverse complement strand
CACCCCAAAGAAATCCTGCTAATGCTCCTGCCAGACTCCAATGGTATAACCCGCCTAAGAGAGTGGGCAGTACGAACCCAAGGGAAACCCAAAGATAATAATACCGATCGACCCTGACAAGACTTTTGTTTTTAATTAAATCGGGTACATAATGCACAACACTAGGATATTCATGTTTGTACATCCAAGTAAAGTGAGAGTGAACTAAGCCTTGGATACGATCGCGCCAGCTACTTCCATGAAGATTGGGTGAATGAGGATCACCAGGTTTATCGCTTAATTCATGATGGCGACGATGCAAGGCTGACCAAGAAATTACGCCACCTTGACCTGCCATCGCACCACAAATGGCGAGAATAACTTGGACTGCGTCATGGGCTTTATAGGAACGATGAGTAAATAGACGATGGTAGCCAGATGATACTCCAAATCCTGTTATCAACCAGAACAAAACAAAAAGAAATATTTCAAATTGTCCGAATGGAAGATAGTGAATTATCGGTAAAGCCATCAAAGCTAATACAATTGGCAAGATTTGAAACCGGATAAAGTGCCTCTTTTGCAGATTATGTAGGAAAGAGCTATTAACAACTTTTTTCCGTTTGGTTTCGTCCGTGAAAATGGATTCGACATCTACTAATTGAGTATCTACTGGTTCTGCATTCATGGTAATTAGTTAGGTATTCACGAAAACTTGAAGCAATGATCAAAGAACAAATCAAAGCTCTAGCCAAGCTAATTACACATAATGTGCAACTGCTTTGAAGCAATTGTTTTCAGGTTGTTGGATTCACTCACAATTTGAACCATCAAGTAGTTCAGCACGGATGGCTAAGACCCGGACGGTTGCACATTGCCTTAATATGCTTCCTTCTGATACTCCTTAAATCTCCTTATAGAAAAGTTGAAGATGGCAAATGAACAAGCTATATTCGAGGCACTTGATTTCATAAGAATCAAGGAGTGACTGTTTCGATAAATTGTTTTGTCGATGCTTTACATTTTTAAGCGTAATCATCAACGCACAACAGTACCCACATGGGATATTTTTTCGTTACTATAGCAATCCCATTAGAGTCGTAAGAATTCTTGCTGTGGATATCTTTTCCACAAGCAAACGCGGGCATGACGTTTAGGCAATGCACACACTACACGTTTCTCGTATGCCAAAGGCTTTACGCACCACGGCGAAATCTCATAAATGATTGAGGATTGCTATATCAAGATTTGATGGCGAAAATGGTAGTTGCTAGTCCTTGAAGATTAGCATTCTGAGCACAACATCAAAATAGTGCAACATTAAAATAGTTTGACATCAAAATAGTGCAACATCACACACAATAGTGCAACATCAAAATATTCGGTTGATGTCTACATAACAATCTATTCTTACGATTTGTAAAGCTTCATATTTCCACGGCACGTCTACTAGAGAAAAAGAAGACGAACAAACGTTCACCTTAGCAGGGATATAGCAGGGGTATAATCTCCTGATATCTAATACTGCAATTGATGCTATGGCTTTGTCTATCTGCCAGAAAAATTCTAGGACAGTTAGCCACTTAAGCTTTGGATAGTCTTTTAAAGATGTTGCGGCTTTCGGACAAACCCCTTTCCTGAACACCTTTTTCAGCCAAAATCAGCATATCTAAAACATCACCAACTGTCACATAGTCATCCTCAATTCAGTCATGAGAGAACCCAAGAGGGGTTTGGCGACAGAGTCCCCCCCCAGGAGGAGCAGTGTCCCCTTCACCCTTTCTCACAAATCTTTGGGATTGCTATATGTTTCTTCACTGCGTGAGATGTTGATATTTTTTACTGACTTTTGCATATCTTTGGGTAATCGCCCAGATAAGTTATCAAGCCCCCAATTGCCTCAATGGAACTGTCGACGGATGTCCAACTTTTCCACGAGGCAAACAATCTCCTCACCCACACGGTAACCTAGCTCAGCTTGCCGTATGGGTGAGGGGATGTTCCTCTTTAATTTCCTTGGGGCTACCGAGCAACACTTGAGGAAAAGATGATGACTTACATTGCTATCAAAACGCCTGATAAAACCACTGTTCATCCGAGTGCGATCGCATCTTCAGAATCATCGTCCCAAGCTTTGTCCAACGATTCTCACCTCAAACTGGCTCGTTATCCAGGACAAGATTTGCTGCGATCGGTGGTTGAAAGCTGGATTGATGGAATTTTGATTCTTAACGATCAAGGGCAATGGTTAGAGTCCAATGGAGCCGCACGTCAGATTTGTGAGCGGCTAAGTCAGAATCAATCTATTCGAGTGCCAGAGACGATTTGGAAAATTTGTCGAGAGTTGATTCATAGCCGCCAAATTTTTCCGAAACAGCCTGTGGTGATCGAGTCGGAAATTACTGTTGAAGGTCTGATCTTGCGGGTGCGAGTGCAGTGGTTTGCCGCAGAAGAAACCGATCGCCCTTATCTGATGGTAATTCTGGAAGATCGGTATCAGTCTAATGTGCAGCGAGCGATCGCCGAAGTCGATCAATTCCATCTTTCGCCGCGCGAAGCAGAGGTTTGGCTGTTGCATCGCACTGGACAGAGTTATAAAGCGATCGCTCAAGCACTGTATATTAGCCCTGATACAGTTAAGAAACATCTGAAGAGTGCCCGAAATAAGCAACAAGAAGCAAAACTTACTATTGAAAGCAGAGATTAAAGCAAATCTAACGAATTATCTCAGGTTGATGCTTTAAAACACACCATCACAAGAAAAATATTTAACATCCTGCTTGTCTTTCGGTGAATTCGCAAAATAATTTAGCGAAAACTTGCAGGGCATTAGTCTAAGGTAGTTCTACCCTGTTGCGCTGTCAGTATTGCATTCACTGAGTTCGCCCATGATCATTCCCCGATTTTACCCATCCCCTTTGGTATGGCTAAGCCTTATGGTGCTGATGGGTTTACCTGTCTGTACTCCTGCTGCAACCCTGCTTGCTGTTGAAACCCCTCCTGCTGAAGCCCCGCTTCCTGTTGAGACCCCTGCTGTTGCTGAAGCACTGCCTACCGCGATCGCTGAAATCAATAGTGCTCCACAACTCAATGAAATTCCTCTACAACTCAATGAAACATCTCAACGAATTAATGAACCTGCTCCCACTCCCACTCTGCCAGAGCAGCCCTTGCCTCCCTTACCCCCGCCTGAAGATCTGCTGCCTCAGCCCCAGACTCCTAGTCCGCCCTTAGAAGCACCAGACGGGACAAATACGGTGCCAAATACGGTGCCAAATACGGTGTTTGTGCAACAGTTTCAAGTGGAAGGCAGTACGGTGTTTTCGCCCGAAGAATTTGCCACCGTCACGGCTCCCTATGAGGGACGCAATCTATCTTTTGCCGAACTGCTTCAAGTCCGCTCGGCAGTCACACAACTTTATGTTGAACGGGGTTACATTACTTCAGGGGCGTATATTCCGCCACAAACACTGGAGAATGGCATTGTTACCATTCAAGTGATTGAAGGTAGCCTCGAAGATATTAACGTCGCCGGTACTCGGCGGCTACGCCCAGGCTATGTAGAGAGCCGTTTGGCGATCGCAGCCAGCCCACCACTCAACACCAATCGTCTATTAGAAGGATTGCGACTTCTACAGCTTAATCCTCTCATTCGCAATGTTTCAGCAGATTTACAGGCAGGAACTCGCCCTGGAACCAGCTTGCTGCAAGTGCAAGTCACAGAAGCCGATAGCTTTAGTGGAGAACTGACGCTGAATAACGGGCGATCGCCCAGCGTCGGCAGCTTTCGGCGAGGGATACAGCTTACCGAGGCAAACCTCCTGGGACTTGGCGATAGCTTAAGTATTGGCTACAGCAATACAGATGGTAGCAACCAGGTCAACGGCAGTTACACTTTGCCTCTCAATCCTCGTAATGGCACCTTGCAATTGTCCTTGGGTACAACCCGTAGCGATGTCATTGAGCCACCCTTTACCCCACTTGATATCATCGCCCGCTCTCGCTACTATGAAATCACGCTGCGCCAGCCCCTCTATCAAACCTCTGCCGAAGAATTTGCGATCGGGCTAACGGCTTCTCGCCAAGAGAGTCAGGCTGAATTTTCTCCTTTTGATGAGCCTGAGCAGCCTTTCCCCGCTTTAGGAGCCGATGAAGAAGGGCGCACCCGCATTTCTGCACTGCGGTTTTTCCAAGAGTGGACAAAACGCAGCAGTAGCTACGTCCTGGCAGCCCGTTCTCAGTTCAGTCTGGGATTAGATTTATTCGATTCCACTGTCAATGACAACGTCCCAGATAGCCGCTTTTTTACATGGCGAGGACAGGGACAATGGGTACGTTTGCTGGCACCCGATACACTGCTGCTATTACGGGCAGATGCTCAGCTTTCGGACGGTGCCCTGGTGCCCCTGGAGCAGTTCAGCTTAGGAGGACAAGATACCCTGCGTGGCTACCGCCAGGATTTTCTGCTAGCCGATAACGGTGGGCTGTTCTCCACAGAAATCCGCATTCCTGTGCTGCGGGTATCTCAAGTAGAGGGGCTGCTGCAAGTCGTACCTTTCTTAGATGTGGGCACAGGGTGGAATAACGATGGCTCTGATCCCGATCCCAATAATCCGAGTACTTTAGTAGGAATCGGATTAGGATTATTATGGCGACAAGGCGACTATTTAACAGCTCGACTAGACTGGGGCATTCCTCTAGTATCGGTCGAGCGCCAGGAGCGCACCTGGCAGGAAAGCGGGGTGTACTTTTCAATTATCCTGACGCCGTTTTAATTGGGGTTTCTGGAGAACAATGGAATGGAATTAGGCGGTAGACGACGGAAAAGCGATCGCCGCATCATCGCCATTTGGCTAAATGGAAGGTTTTGATTTCGGTTGTGCTCTGCTCGGTGATGCTCTACTTGCAGGCAGCATATTTTTCTGCATTTTCATCCCTACTGCTTTCAGGGCTTTAAGTCAGGGAGAAGCTGCTGCTGTTACTGAGTCTAGTTTGTCTGAAACCAGTTTGTCCGGAACCAGCGATCGCGTCATTTCAGAAAACCTCCTCAACTCAGCCAAAGCCCTCTATGAAACTGGACGTTTCAACGAAGCCATTCTCGTGCTTCAGCAGGCGATTCAGACTGATGCAGAGGAGGGCGATCGCTTGCTCAGGGCGATCGCCTTAAGTAACTTATCGCTGTGCTATCAACAGTTGGGTATCTGGGATCAGGCAAGAGCCGCGATCGCGAGTAGTCTCTCCCTCCTACAACATCAGCGACCCAACCAGTCTGATTCTGAATTGAGCCTAGCTTTGGCCCAGGCACTCAATATCCAGGGACAACTTCAGTTATCCACAGGACAAGCCGAGACAGCCCTTGATACTTGGGAGCAGGCGACTGACATTTATGCCCAGGCTGGCAATACCTTTGGAGAGGTACAAAGTCGGATCAACCAGTCTCAAGCCTTACAAGCACTAGGGCTATATCGTCGGGCTATTGCTATCTTGGTAGAGCTAAACCCAACCCTGAACCATCAGCCAGATTCTCTGATCAAAGTTGTGGCTCTGCGTAGTCTAGGTGATGCTTTTTTAGTGGCAGGCAATCTTGAACAATCTCAGATTTCTCTTCAGCAAAGCCTAACAATTGCAGAGCATCTACAGCAGCCCGATGCGATCGCCGCTGCCCAACTCAGTCTGGGTAATCTCAGCCGTGCCCAAGCCATTTCTCAACTGACTCAAAGAGACCTGACGCCCGCAGAAGCAATCGTCCTACTGCAAGCACTACCTCAAGAGCATCTGCCTCAAGAGAACCAGCGTCCCATTACCATTTTGATTCAACGCCGCCAGATAGAAGCCGCTGAGGCTTTCTACCAGCAAATTGTTCAGGCGATCGATCGCTATCAGCAGGCTGCCAATCAAGCGATCTCGACCCAGATTCGTGTTCAAGCCCAGCTCAACCAACTGAGTTTGCTGATTGAAACTCAGCGACAGACGGAAGCTCAAACCCTTTATCCCCAAATTCAGGCTCAGTTAGCAACGCTGCCGCCCAGTCGCAGCAGCATTTACAGTCGTCTGGATTTGGCTCAGAACTTAGTCGAACTCAGTAGCGTCAAGCGGGGGGGTGTCAACCTCAGCCGTCAGACTTCTATCGCCCTCCTGCAAACAGCCGCCCAACTTTTGGCATTGGCGAATCAGCAAGCCATCCATCTGGGGGACACCCGTGCCCAATCCTACGCTTTAGGCAGTTTGGGAGGATTGTATGAAAAAACGCAGCAGTGGCAGCAGGCTCAATCTTTAACGCAGCAAGCTTTAGCCTTATCGCAATCGAGTAGCAGTGCCGATGTTGCCTATCGCTGGCAGTGGCAATTGGGACGAATATTAGCCGCAGAGGGCGATCGACCCAACGCGATTTTAGCCTACAGCGAAGCGGTGAAAACGTTGAAGAGCTTACGAAAAGATTTGGTGGCAGTCAATCGGGATGTGCAGTTTTCCTTCAGAGAAAGCGTTGAGCCAGTCTATCGAGAACTGGTTGATCTGTTGCTCAAACACGAGGATATGTCCATGAGAAGTGCTGCAACTCTGGCGCAGGCTCGCGATGTGATCGAAGGTTTGCAGATTGCCGAACTGGATAACTTTTTTCGAGAAGCTTGCCTAGATACAACGTTCCAACTCGATCGCGTTATTGATCAAGCCAACCTATCTGCGGCAATTATTTACACCATTGTCTTGCCCGATCGATTGGAAGTCATTCTCAAGCTTCCTCACCAACCGCTGCGATATCACACTAAACGGGTGACTCAAACCGAGGTAGAGAGAACCGTTGACACCCTGCTCGCTGAACTCAAAAAACCTTTCACCTCGCAAGACCTTCAGGCACAGGCACAGCAAATTTATGATTGGCTGATTCGCCCCCAGGAAGCAGCGCTCAGGGATAACAACATTGAGACGATTGTGTTTGTCTTGGACGGGTCGTTACGCAGCATTCCGATGGCGGCTCTATTTGACGGTCAGCACTATTTGGTGGAAAACTATAGTGTGGCGATCGCACCAGGACTCCAGCTTCCCGATCCTCAGCCTTTAGAAAACAGACAACTGAACGCACTGGTTGCCGGACTGAGCGAAGCACGAAAACACTTCTCAGCCCTCATCTTTGTGGAAGAGGAGGTAGCAGATATCCAATCTAGCGTGCCCAGTGAAGTTCTGCTCAACCAAGATTTCACCCACGAAAAATTTCGGAAATTGCTAGACTCAGCCCATTTCTCGATCGTCCATATCGCCACTCATGGGCAGTTTAGCTCAAACGCCAAAGATACCTTTATTCTGGCCTGGGACACTCCCATCAATGTGGTTGAGTTGGGAAATCTGCTGGAATCGAGAGCCATTACCAAACCCGAACCCATTGAACTGCTGGTGCTGAGTGCCTGCCGGACAGCAGTGGGCGATCGCCGGGCCACGCTAGGATTGGCAGGGATGGCCGTTCGAGCGGGAGCACGCAGTACCATTGCTTCTTTGTGGAGCGTGGATGATGCGTCTGGAGCAGCTTTGATGCATCAGTTCTACCAAGAGTTGTCCCAGCATCCCATTTCTAAAGCTGAAGCATTACGGCGATCGCAGAAATTTCTAATTCAGGATCCCTTATACAAAGATCCCCACTTTTGGTCACCTTATGTGCTTTTAGGCAATTGGCTCTAAGGGGTATTGGGAGAGAAATAGGGAGTGGGGAGCGTTCAATTAAGATTGACAGAGTGCTAGCTGTTCCTCATACAATCTCCCATAATCTGATCTATTGTAGAAATCGGTTTGCCTTTCTCTGGTTGAGTAAAGATGACTCTGGTTGTTGCCACCTTCTATAAATTCGTCCGACTTGCCAATATTGCTGAGCAGCGATCGCCCCTCCTGGCATTTTGCCAATCTCACAACATCAGGGGGGACTATTCTGCTTGCTAATGAAGGCATCAATGGCACCATTGCGGGTAGCCGAGAGGCGATCGATGCAGTTTTAACCTATTTGCGATCGGATGAGCGCCTGGCCGATTTAGAGCACAAAGAATCCACAGCAGAAGAGATTGTGTTTGATCGAATGAAGGTCAAACTTAAGCAAGAAATTGTGACTTTAGGACTGCCAGAAGTTGACCCTAGTGAACAAGCGGGTACTTATATTGATCCAAAAGATTGGAATGCGTTGATTACCGATCCACAAGTTGTGGTGATTGACACTCGCAACGATTACGAAGTCGATATTGGCACATTCAAGAATGCCAAAAATCCTGAAACTGGCTGCTTTCGAGAATTTCCAGAGTATGTACAGCAGCACCTCGATCCGACTCAACATCAAAAAGTAGCTATGTTTTGTACAGGTGGCATTCGCTGCGAAAAAGCCTCCGCCTATTTGTTGTCCCAAGGATTCTCAGAGGTCTATCACCTGAAAGGGGGTATCCTCAAATATCTGGAAGAAGTCCCTGTTGCAGAGAGTCTCTGGCAAGGCGAATGCTTTGTTTTTGATCAACGGGTAGCCATTCAACATGGATTAGAAATCGGCACTCATGATCTGTGCCTAAGCTGTGGACATCCTATTTCTGAGGCAGATCAGCGATCGCCCCACTACGAAGCAGGGGTTGCTTGCCCTCATTGCTTTGAGGAACTCACCGATGAGAAACGACTGATGAAGCGATCGCTCCAAGCCGAAAAACTGAAGCAGAAAAAAATCAACTAAGCTCTCCCACCCCATTTCCCTCTCCCTGGTCTATGATCAACTTCAACAACTCGGAGCAAATTTATGAACTGGTGGCGCAATCTCAAGCGAAATCCTTTGGCGCAGATGGGTGCCTCTATTCTGATTGTGTTTTACCTGATCGTGATTTTTGCCGAATTTGTTGCGCCTTATAATCCCTACAACCCTCAGCCCGATGGATCGCTGCTACCGCCCACCCAGATTTATTGGACTAATCAGCAGGGGCAGTTTATTGGGCCGCATGTCTATCCCACAACTCAGGGTCCTGTGAGCTTAGAGACAGGCGATCGCGCCCTGAATGTCGATCGCAGCCAACCTGCCCCAATTCGGCTATGGGTTCAAGGCGATGAATATCGCTATCTGCAAGTCAAGCTGCCCTTGCCTACAAAGTTTTCTTGGAGCGATCCTAAAGTTGAAGACGTAGAGCTATTTGCTGGAATTCCGGGCACACTTCACCTGTTTGGTGCCGATGGTGCAGGCAAGATTAACCTGCTCGGTACAGATGAGCAGGCCAGAGATCAGTTCAGTCGCCTGGTGCATGGCGGCCGCATCAGCCTGTTTTATCGGCATTGTTGGCACATTCATTACCTTCCCCTTGGGGCTGCTGATAGGTGGGATTTCTGGCTATTTTGGGGGTGTCATTGATGCAGTGCTGATGCGAATGGTGGAAGTGCTGATGGTGATTCCATCGATCTATCTCCTGGTGGCTTTGGGAGGAGTGCTGCCACCCACATTGAGCAGCGCTCAGCGGTTTCTGCTGATTGTGATCATTACCTCGTTTGTCAGTTGGTCAGGGCTGGCACGGGTGGTGCGCGGACAGGTGCTATCGATTAAAGAAAGAGTATTTGTGCAGGCAGCGATGGCGATGGGGGGGCGATCGCTCTACATCATCACACGCCATGTTTTACCGCAAACCGCCACCTACATTATTATTTCTGCTACGCTGACCATTCCTAGCTTTATCGTTGCTGAGGCCGTCCTCAGCCTCATTGGTCTGGGGATTCAGCAACCTGACCCCTCTTGGGGAAATATGCTCTCGAATGCCACAAATGCCTCAATTTTGGTACTACAACCCTGGCTGATCTGGGCACCTGCTATCTTGATTGTCTTAACTGTCCTCGCGTTTAACCTGCTAGGCGATGGCTTACGTGACGCCCTCGATCCCAGAAATTTACAGCGCTAGGTTTAAATCGGCAACTTGGATGACAGCTATCGCCAGAGCGAAGAGGGGCAGGTCTGCGATACCTGCCACAACTCCAGCAACAGTGCTTCTAGTTCAGGATTAATCAGCGCTACAAAAACGCCTGATATTTCCGTGGGATCATCTGGGGTATCAGAAGTGACCCAAGTTCCTCGCAAACTGACCTCCATATAATCCACATCACTGCGGCAGATGGCGATCGCTCCTTCCCACTCTTGATCAATCAGATGCTGTAGCAGAGACAGATCTGCCAGATCTGCCCGCAGCAAAATTGTCGCCGTGCTAGATTCAAAAACCAGTCTTTGAGTTGCCCTGAGTGCCAACAGTACCCGCAGCCCAATCCAATCCTCTAAGGGTTGGGTTAACTGTTCCAGGTGTGACCCTGTTTCCATGAAAGTAATTTTCAGCATGACTGAAGGACTCCATCAGTTTGTGATGCTTCGTTTGCAGATGCCCAAGCGCGATCGCTGAGTCAAGAGAGAAATATCAAGTGAAAAGACAGGCACTAGTGAAGAGATCAGTTACAAAAGGACTGTTTACGCAATCGCGGCCAAAATTTTGGCAATGGCAACAAAATCCCTGCTTTCAATAGAGTGGAAGCAGGGGGCAGAAAACCTTGGTTTGGGCTTTTCTGGTTCTAGAGGGGTGCAGCCAACCCATACCTCCCGCTTCCTGGTCTGAGGTGCGACTCTGCTAGCTGGTATCCAGCCCAAGGCAGATCAACCCCGTGATCCCATCGATCAAAACTTGCGAGCCAACGCAATGTGTCTGTACTGAGAGCCTGGGCAACTTGGCTCGACAGACAAACGTGTAGCAGACGGTATAGCAGACGATCGCTGTACCCAATACCCCACTCAAAAATGCGCCACTTAGCGATACCTTTGTCGCGATCGCTCTGTGGCATATGGCGAACCAGTCTCCCGCCGTAATACACTGAGAGACTAAGTTGCCGCACGGGTTGCCAGCAATGAGTGAAGGTGGGTAAGTGTATCGTCATCCTTGCCTGAAGTACCTGACCATATTTGCCTACTGTTGCGAGAGGTATAGCTGCGGGAGATAAAGCTGTTGCAAGTGCAAAACCGTGCAAAAGGTAAAACTTGCATCTGACAATTAAGATACTACACTTGTAATATGAGTGTCTAGTCTTCTGATTAGTTTTTGATTTAGGTTTGATTTAGGTTTGAAGACTCAATGCTAAGTCTTGGCTGAATCTTGGCTGAATCTTGGCTAAATCTTGGCTGAATCTTGGCTGAATCTTGAGCAGTGGATGCCACCCTCAAACCCCTATCTCCCAATTAAGCGCCATTGCTCAAAACTCAAGACTAGCTCTTAACAAACCTTAGTAACTGTAAACCCTTGGAGGATTTGAAATGTACACCATCAACCGCACTGCTACCACTGACATGGAAGTCACTAGCATTCGCCTGGAGCGGGAGCTAAAAGAAAAACTGAAGGATTTGTCAGGCAATCAGGGTTATCAAGCCCTCATCCGCGATGTGCTGTGGAACTATGTGCAGCAAAAGTCTGGCGACTATCAGCCTTTGTTTTCCCGCAGCGACATTCGTGCCAGCATCGAAGCGATTGCTCAACAGGAAGAAAGATGCTCTCTAAACTGGCATATTAATTCGACCTCAAGAACCCATGTTATTAGGGCTTACCCGCACTGGCGACATGATTCCCCTCAGTGTCAACAGTTTGAAGAATTAAGGCGATCAGCAATAGGCGATGGGTGATGGGGCGCGTTACTGAAGATTGCCTATCACCTATCGCCTATTGCCCTTATCATGACTATCTTTAACTATGACTATCTTTCTGCTACTGCTTCTCTACGTCCGCTATGCTGGTAACTGTTCTACTATGCCACAGTGAACCGTGAAAGCTGTTGTGATGACTGCTCCGGGAAGCCCGGAGATGCTGCAAGTCCAGCAAGTTCCTGAACCCACTCTCCAATCTGAAACAGAAGTATTGGTGCGGCTGAAGGCAGCAGGTGTCAATCCGATTGATACAAAATTGCGCCAACGTGGGACGTTTTATCCAGAGCAGATGCCCGCCATTTTAGGATGCGATGGGGCAGGCGTGATTGAGGCGATCGGTTCTGGAGTACAGAATTTTCAGGTGGGCGATCGCGTCTATTTTGCAATGGTGGGCTGGGCGGGCATCACGGCACCTATGCTGAGTTTGCCACCCTAGATGAAAAATTTGTGGCACCCATGCCGACATCGCTAAGCTTTGCAGAAGCAGCGGCGGCTCCTCTGGTATTGATTACCGCATGGGAGGCGTTATACGATCGCGCCAGACTTGAAGCAGGGCGAACGGTGCTGATTCAGGCTGGGGCAGGCGGCGTCGGTCATGTTGCGATTCAGCTTGCCAAACTGACCGGGACAATGGTGGGTACGACTGTGAGTTCTGAGGAAAAAGCTGCTTTTGTTCAGTCGCTGGGTGCCGATAAAATCATTGGGTATACCCAAGCCAATGTGGTGAAAGAAACCCTGGCTTGGACAAATGGCGAAGGGGTTGATCTCACCTTTGATACGGTGGGTGGGACTGTCTTGTCTCAATCTTTTGCCACAACTCGGATCTATGGAGATGTCGTGACGATTCTTGCTCCTGACCCCCCAGACAGATGGAAAACAGCCCGCGTATCGCAACTTGCGCGTCAGCTATGAATTGATGCTCACTCCGATGCTGAAAGGAATGGTGCAGGCGCAACACGAGCAAGCCAAAATTTTACGGCAATGTGTTCGCTTGTTTGATCACTCGTCTCATCAAGGGCAGTTGAAAATACGGGTCAGCCAGACCTTACCTTTAGAAGAGGCAGCGATCGCCCATCAACTCATCGAAGCTGGTTCTACAACGGGAAAGATTGTGCTGATCATTGCTGATTAATTAAATTTTCCTCAATAGCTTCATCAAGAGCTTCCTCAAGAATGCCGATTGCTCAAGGTAACGAAGTCGTCCCAGAACGGGTCACCCATCGCATCATCACCTATAGCCCCGCCTATACACTGGTTCCCACCTACGAGTGTTTCAATCGCTGTACCTATTGCAATTTTCGAGTCAATCCAGGGCAGGATAACTGGATGACACTAGCGAGTGCAGAGGCAAAGTTGCGACCCCTTCAGCAGCAGGGCGTCATCGAGATTTTGGTGTTGAGTGGCGAGGTGCATCCTGCCAGTTCTCGGCGCTCAGAATGGTTTCAGCGGATCTATGACCTCTGCCAACTCGCGTTAGTATTAGGTTTTCTACCGCACACCAATGCAGGCATTTTGAGCTACGACGAAATGGCTCAACTAAAAACCGTGAATGTTTCCATGGGTCTAATGCTGGAACAAATCACTACCAGCCAATTACCAGCGCACCAACACGCCCCCAGTAAAGTTCCTGAAGTGCGGCTTCAGCAGTTGGCATGGGCAGGCGAACTGCAAATTCCCTTTACCACAGGGCTGTTGCTAGGAATTGGGGAGACTGAGCAAGATTGGGCAAAAACCTTGGAGGCGATCGCCCAGATACATCAGCACTACCGTCACATTCAGGAAGTGATTCTCCAGCCCCATAGCCCTGGAACTCAGCAAGTTCAGCCAGGCCCATCCTTTGCGATTGAGAAATTAGTTGAGGTACTGGCGATCGCTCGTCAGATCTTACCTGCCGATATCACACTACAAATTCCTCCCAACTTGATGCCAACTGCGGCCGATCTCTGCGCTTGTTTAGAAGCAGGCGCAGGCGATTTGGGCGGCATTAGCCCCAAAGACGAAGTTAATCCTAACTACCCTCATCCCCATGATGAAGCTCTGGCTGCAACCCTCCAACAGTCTGGTTGGCAACTCAATCCCCGTCTGCCCATTTATCCACAATACGATCGCTGGCTACCGTCCCCGCTTCAAGGTGCAGTACGGCACTGGCGTCAGGCATTGCAGGCTTAAGTAAAGATTTTTGCTGGGTGATCGAAAAATTGCTGGACAGGAGGGAACTCTATTGAACAAAGAGTTTTAACGATCAGCTAACAATCAGCTAACAATCAGCTAACAATCAGCCGCCTGACTCTCCATGCACTTATCAACCACGTCTCTCTCCGCCAGCATTCGGGAAATGCAAGTGCTGGTTCTCTCGTTTCATCCCTTGATTGTCATGGAAACGGTAGAAGAAGAACGAGTGCAGACTCTCCTGCAAGACACAACCCGCGACATGAATCTGCCCTTATTTGAGTGGAGTGTGGCGCATGGTTTGATCCGTTCTCCTGGTTCTTATCAAGCCCCCTGGGTCAATGAGTGTGTTCCAGCAGGGGCGAATAGACCTGTACCGATCGCAGACACCAGCGATCCGCTGAAAATGCTACAGCACATCCAAGAGATGCATCTGAAAGCCATTTTCTGGCTAAAAGATTTTGCTCGACACCTAGAGGACGATGCTGCCTTAACCCGACAATTTCGTGAGGTAACGCAACAGTTTTCTCAAACCCACTCTGCAATCGTCGTTTCGGGAGATAGTGTTCTGCTCCCCACTGAGATTGCCCATGATGCGGTTTATTTCAGCCTAAAATTACCCGGTCGGGAAGAATTGCACCAGGTTGTATCGGAGGTCGTGCGATCGCTCAAGCCCAAAAATCACCTGCACATTGACCTGACCGATGCGGCGATGCAAGAACTAGTGAATGCCTTAATTGGCATGACCCTGAAGCAAGCTAGACAAACGATCGCTTATGCTGCCCTAGAAGATGGCAAGCTCACCGCCGAAGATGTCTCCAGAATCCTTCAGCGCAAGGCTCAGATGATTCGTAAAGGTGGGGTGCTAGAGTACTTTCCAGTGGAAGATAAACCTTTGAAACTGGGGGGATTTGCCAATCTCAAACGCTGGCTCGATCGGGCAACGATGGGTTTTACGCCTCAAGCCCAAGCCCTCAGCCTGCCTTCTCCCAAAGGCATCCTCATTGTGGGCATTCAAGGCTGTGGTAAATCGCTGGCGGCTAAGACGATCGCCCACACTTGGAAATTGCCGTTGCTAAAATTTGATGCAGGCAGGCTCTACGACAAGTACATTGGCGAATCTGAGAAAAACCTGCGACAAGCGATTGCCCTAGCAGAGTCTATGGCTCCCGCTGTGTTGTGGATTGACGAAATTGAAAAGAGCTTTACTGCCAGCACAGGCGAAGCCGATGGCGGGCTGAGCCGCCGCTTGTTTGGGTTTCTCCTGACCTGGATGCAAGAAAAATCTCAGGAGGTCTTTGTCATCGCGACAGCAAATGACTTGTCTCAAGTGCCGCCAGAACTCTTCCGCAAGGGACGCTTTGATGAAGTTTTCTTTGTGGACTTGCCCAACGAGCAAGAACGCGGCGTCATCTTGCAAACTCATTTACTCCAACACAAACAAAATCCGCGCCAGTTTGACTTTCCAGTTCTCGTGCAAGCAGCCGACGGTTTCAGCGGTGCCGAAATCGAACAAGCGGTCATTGCTGCCCTCTATCATGCGCTGCACCAAAAACAAGCGTTAGATACCCCACTATTGTTGCAAACCATCAAAACCATCATTCCCCTTTCCGTTTCTCGGCGGGAAGAAGTGCAAAATCTGCGGGCGATCGCTCAAGAACGATTCGTCAGTGTTCGGTAGATTGCGGGTAAAATACTCGCTGCACTACGGTTTCGTACCTACCATCGGGATATAGGGTCAGCAATCGCCAGCCTGGTTGCCCCTCTGGATCGATGGCAAACTCATCGCTATTGGGCGAAAACTGCACGCAAGTAGAAGGCGTAC
>JAAUOQ010000035.1 GCA_012034795.1 Leptolyngbyaceae cyanobacterium CRU_2_3 | reverse complement strand
GTAAAACCGCGTGAGGCTTTGTGCAGGTGCAAGGAAAAGAACGAGTGATCAGTCAACAGTCCTCTACGTTGGCAAAACCTTTGGGCGATCGATAACTACGGATTAATCTATTGCATATGTCACTTGCATATGTCACTCCGTCAAGATCACCTTTACGGCATCTTGCCAATCTAAGCGAAGCTGAAAGTGAGCATTGCCTCCGTTGATAGCGATCTCGACCCAGCCATGACTCCCAATCAGGGCAATCGGGCTTCCGGCTGCCCCATGGCTGTAGGCTCGACCACCTGGAATGGTGAGGCGATTAACTACCACTGACCAAGACCGATCGCCAATAACAGTACCTGGGATATTAGTGATCACATTGCCGAAGCGATCAATATGTTGGATGTTACCGGCATAACCGTCAGCCGTTTGGCGACAAACCGGCAACGGTAGCACTGTAAGGGTAGCAGGATCAATGCTCTCTCCTACTTCAGTGATCGGGACGCCGCTAGCGAGGTGAGCACCCACCGACGCAAAATGTCACGTCCGTGAAAGGTATTACTGGGCTCTGGCACCCTCCAGTAGTGCCTGTCCGTCAATTCTACAGCATGAACCACTGCTCGCGACTGCATCAATCCTGTAAACAAGCCATTATCTGGGCCTACTAAAAACCCACCTGTAGCCCCATTGGTCAACTCCTCTCTGAGTTCAATGGCGATCGCCCGACGGGTGCCGCCCACTTCTGGATCAACTACTGCTACATGGACTGTGCCAGATGGAAAGTAGGGATAGGCATTGAGTAAATTAAACTGTGCAGATGTAATGTTTTGGGGCGAAATCTCGTGGGTTAAATCAACGATCGTTAACCCAGGGTTCACCTGAAGCATGACGCCCTTCATCACACCCACGTAGACATCATTAAACCCAAAATCACTGAGTAAGGTGATGAGATGATTGGTAGACATTGGGTAGATACGTTACAAAATCAGGATACAAAATCTAGATAAGACCTGAATCAGGGAAAGACATTGAGTAGATACGTTGTAGACAAAATCAGGACACAAAATCTAGATAAGACCTGAATCAGGGAGAGTTAGCCTGTGCCTGTTGCTGCCGCATGTATTCGTAGCTGGCGATCGCCCCAGCAGTTTGCACATTGAGCGATTCCACCAGCCCAAATTGAGGAATGCTAATCGATCGATCGCACTGCTGCACGATTTCTTCTGGAATTCCAGTCAATTCTTGCCCTAACACTAAAATGGTTTGCTGAGGAAAAACAAATTCTGTCAGAGATATAGCCGTTGAGTTTGCTTGCAACGCCACCAAACTGTAGCCTGTTTGCTGCTTTTGGGTGAGCCAGCCAGCTAGGAGATGGGGCGGACATTCCAGGAGAGGTTGCCAATGATGGCTGGAAGCCGCCAGATTGCGGAAGGCGTGAGTTTGGGCGATCACCAAGTCGGGCAACACCAGCGCCTCCAACCGAAATGCTTCAGCAGTACGGCACAAGCCGCCTAAATTGACGGGACTGTGAACCAGAGAAGCACAAATAATTAACGGTTGGCGGGGCAGTTGGGCATAGCGATCGCGGCTAATCTCTCGGCATACAACAGTACGGGTCACGATGGTCACAGTCTACGATGGTCACAGGTCACGATGGTCACGGGTCAGAATTTCTCAGACAGAGACTATCGTCCGCCAACAACAACATTCTGAATACGGACATGGGGTCCACCGACGCTGACAGGCAGGGGAGATTGTCCACCTTTACCACAGCCACCGTTTTTATACACCGAATCACGGCCGATCGCTGCGATATCTTTGAGGGTTTGGAAGACATTGCCACTGAGGGTGACATCGCTGACAGGTTCAGCAATTTTGCCATCCCGGATCATGTAGCCTTCAGCCGCCGCGAAGGTAAACATTTCGCCGTTGGTTTGTCCACCCAGCATCCGTACGGCATAGACACCTTCCTCAATATCGCCGATCATCTCCTCAAAGGTACAATCGCCTGACTCAATACCGGTATTGGTCATCCGCACAATGGGTGGATAGGTGGCACCAAGAGCGCGAGCATTGCCAGTGGGAGCTTCGTGCATTTTGCCTGCGGTTTCGCGACTGTGCAGGCGTTGGGTGAGGATGCCGTCTTTGATCAAGTATTTGCGTTGAGCCGGAACGCCTTCGTCATCATATTTGAGTGAACCAGGTAAGCCAGGCAGGGTGGCATCGTCTACCACATTAAGTTGAGGAATGGCGATCGGTTTGCCCATCACTAGCAATTCCTGCATCCGAGGGTTTTCGTAGACAAAATCTGCTTCAGACAAATGTCCAAACGCCTCATGAATAAACACGCCAGAGAGATAGGGATCAAGCACCACCGGATATTGTCCCCCTTTCACGGGTTTGGCATTAAGCTGTCGCACTGCCCGTTCTGCGGCACTCCTCACCTGTTCTTCCAGTCCTTGTAAAACGCCATAATCCGATCGCGAATGAACGGACTCAAACCCCTGCCGCACCACATTACCCTCGCCCCGTGCCACCACCCCAAATCTACCATTCACATCTAGTCGTTCCTGGGCAATACTACTGCCCAAGGAGTTAACGAAGTAGGTCGTGCGGAAGCGATCACCATAGCCCACCATGGTTGTCTGGATGCGGGGATCAAACTCCAACAAAATCTGATTATAAGTTTCGATCAACTGCCGCTTCGCATCCAACGAGATACCACGCGGATCTTGGTGCAGTTCCACTGATACATAGTCTTGAATTGGCTCAATGCTAGCCAATTGGGTTATTTCTTTGCCAATCAATGAGGCTTGAGCGATCGCTTCTTCAATCCGATCTTGCAGATCAGCCAGTCCATTGAAGGTGACAAAACTCCAGCCGCCTTTGTGGCAAGCTCTGACGTTACCTGCCAAGGAAAAGCTGCGATCGACTGCATCAAGCTTCTGTCCTCGATAGGAAATAGAGGTTGATTCGCCCTGCTCCAGCCGAATTTCTAGATAATCCACGCGATCGCGGTAAGGGGCAATGGTATCAAGCAATCGATCTTGTAACGAGAGAGAGGTAACCACGGCTTTTTCCTCAAAGCAGATGGGCAAATTCTAGGTTTTCTTACCAGTCTAGATCACAGGAAGTATTTTAGTGCCCCACCCTGAGTCGCTAGTCCATTCTTCTGAACCCTTTTCCCAGACTTCCGGGCACGCTTGTCATCCTGCCCTTCTCTGGCTGCCCTTCCCTGGTACTACCGGATATTTTTCAGCTTCAATTAGCGCCGCCCTAGCCATTGTAAGATTCTGACGCGGGTAGCAATGTACAGTGGCCATTGATAGTGCTCAATCAGTAGCCAACTCACCATAACAAGATGGCTACCAAACGTACAAGCGACCCAAAGCTGAGGGAACCAAGACCAGGTGCTGCCCGGCAGTGGCGGAAAGAGAACTGAGGAAAGCCAAACAATGGATGCAGGCAACATCACCAAAATAGCGCTGATTAGCCAAACAACCAGTGTCAGGCTGGAGGTGTGGTGATAGACTGATTGCCACTTTCGACCATTCCAACGCCAAGACATGGGCTGGGAGCTATCGACAACTTGAATAGACTGGGTAGGAAAATTGGCGGTGAAAATATGACGACAGAAATTGCAGGCGAAGGCGTCCATCAAGATCAGTTCTGCAATTTGACCATGCCGACAGATGGGGCAAATGTAAGTCTCCTGATGGCTCAGTAGCGTCGGTTCGGCAGGTAGCCCTAGAGCCTTGGAACTATCAGCCTTGGAACTGTCAGCCTTGGAACTATTGTGATTTGCAGGATACTGCATATTTTCATCCCCATGCCGTTGAGCAACGTGATCAGAACCCTTGATCTGGAGTCACTGAGTCATAAAACGCATAGGCAGCAGAACCACAGAAGCACAAAACGATGATCATATTCTACCGTGTGCAAAGCTGCTGGAGGAAATTGCCTATAGTGCTCCGATCGCGACTCCACCCGAACTCCCAACCGACTTGCTGGTTTCTATACCATCTTGTTCCAGGATCACCACTGGCTCAATGCCCATCTCTACTCGCTTCACTAACACTCTGCCATTGGATAGGCGATCGCCCACTCTAACATAGCGAGTCGTCCGTTCATCTGGCACTTTTACAATGATGCTGGTGCTGCTACTGGTTTGGACAACGCCGCTCACTTCAATCGCTTGGGCCAAGCTCATAGGGGGAAGAGCAGGCATTCCCACACTTGGTACTCCCACAGCAGGTAAAGTGCCCGTCGTAGGAGGCTGAACCATAGGCAATGTGGGCAATGTAGAGACTTGAGGAGGGTAGGGCAAGGCGGTTGCCGTGACTGTCGGGGCAGGTGAAGCGGCGGGTGGTTGGCTCGATCGCGTAATCATCACAGGTGCCATTTGCAAGTCCGCAAATGGATCAGGGCGGCCTGTGGAAACGATGGGTAAGCGCTGGGAAACAGGGGTGGCTGGAATTAAATTGGGCACAGGTAATGGCTGTAGCGTAGGTTGCTTCACCTCTTGGGATACCCTTTGCGGAGCGCCACCTAACGCCACCTGATTGCTGCCTGTTGTCCTAGGCGAAGCTGGAAGATCCGAGAGAGTTGGGTTGGCGCAGCCTGAAGTGACTGCTGCTATCAGTGCCACAGTGGCGATCGCCTGGGCTTTGATTTGCCTGATGACTACCTGTCCGTTGACTTGTCCCGTAATTAGGGTCAATCGCGTTTTCATGGTTCCCTTTTCCTCACCGTGCAAGACTCAAAACAACAAGACTCAAGAAAAAATCTCCAATCCCAATGATAATCATCTTGGCTGGAGAAAGAACAAAAATTTTGCGGGTGAGGGCAAGAAAGATAGTAATTTACAGTAATTTATTGCTGCTCATAGCGCTTTGCACTTGGATAAAACCAAATTATTTTTTGAGAGCCGAGCGGGTATTGAATATTTGCACAAAATAAATGAGCCAATGTTTGGAAGATGTACCCGAAGGCAAATCCTCATCAACATTGAGTTTGTAAATATTTTTGTTCGGCTACTCAATCGGTTTGCGATCGCCGGATTGCATCAATTTGACGTTGCAGCTCATCCAGTTCTCGTCGCAGACGATCGACCTCTTCAGGATCATTGGGCGAAGCAACGGGGACGTCAACGGCTCCGGCTCCAGTACGGCGATAGTTGCCAGCACGAATTTGGCGATACTCTTCGGAGTTACACCAATCCCGTAAATATTGCACACGCTCTACAGTAAAGGGATGAGTAAGAAATGTGCTACCAGAAATATTGTTGTAAAGAAAGAACTTATAAACCTGATTCAGCCCATCTTGGTCAAGCCTCTGGTAGCGTTCTGACTGGCGAATGAACTCCTCTAGGTTCAACTCATGCCCATAGCGTGTACTGCCCCCCGATAGCTGCATCATGCTTTGTAGCACGGGGTTAAGGTCGTCCAGAAGCAACAGAGCAGCACGATCGGCAGAGAGTTCGGCTTTGCGTAGCCATTCATAAAATGCCATGATTAAGCCTGTGCTTACCAGGGTGCTTAACCCAAATGTCATGCTGGTGAGGCTAAAGACCAGTGTGACCGCCCAAGTCGCCATCTGCGTCAGGGTCGTATGACCACATTTGATATGCCCAAGTTCATGAGCGATCGCACTTCTGATCTCTGCCTCATTCATCAAATCCAGCAACCCCGTACTCAGCACAATACAAGGACGCTCTTGACCCAAGGCATAGGCATTGATGGTAGGAGATTGTGACACAAATAAGGTAGGTTCTGGGGACACATCCAAATCCCGCACATATTCCCGAAACAATGGTAGATCGAGGCATATTGGCGAGGGCCCACTTCAATGCTGTTGCCCATCAGAAAAACATTGCGGGGGCGTTCATAGACAAATTCCATGAACTTGCGGGCCACTAAATCAAAGCCGGGTAAGCTGCGTAATGCCAGTTCTGCCTGGTAATCGAGAGGATGCCGAAAAGCTTCGCTAGAAATTCCGGTATAGGTGGGCATAAGTGTGAATAGAGGATGAGGGATAGAGTGCCGAAGTATGCTGCCTGAACAAGCTGAGGCACCCAGGTATTGTCTAATTCAGCTAATTCAGCTAATCGGGTTAATTCAGCCTGAAATCTGATTGCAGCCGCAGGTCAATGTCTGTTTCAGGTTCAACCACCACTACCTCAACTTCATTGACGTCTGCGGAGTAAAACCTCTGCCAGGACACCCAATCCGGCGCCACCAATCACTTCAATGGGATCAATTTTACCCAGGACTTCTGCCAAGACTGCTGCCGCTGCGCCACCGATCGCTGCTCCCCTGAGAATATCGGGATTACTGCGTCTATTAATGGTTTCAGTTTTGGTAATCGGGCTAGAAATAGCATCAATGGGAGTGCTGCGATCACTGTCGTCCGACAAAATCAGTGTTTCTGCCACAAACTGAGTGCCACCTTCAACGGGCCGTAATTCACCCTCAACTTGGCTGCCTTCAGGAATCAATACTGTTCCTCTAGCAGTTAAAATATCGCGAGTCACAGTTAACGTTACCGGAACAGTTTCATCTGGTTTGAGAATAATCCGCTCTGCTTTGTCATAGCGCACTGGAATCAGTGTGCCTGAAGGGATGGCAGAGCGTCGCCAAGAGTCAGGGAAGGTTTGGGCAATTAGGGTTGAATTAGTTGCTGCTGTCGCAGACTGACTCAGCCATACGGGAACTAGCAGGGATGATGCGATCGTCAGGGTCATCGTTAGGGCAGTACCAGCCTGCCAAGAACGGGATATCACCATAAAAGGCTCCTTCGCTATGATTGAAGAGGGTAAGCTGAGCGACTGTTCTGGATATAGGCTTGGGAAACTGGGTTGAGCGATCGTTTACCTGTACGCAGTTTGTCTATATGTCATTTGCCTATAGGTTTTCCTATTATTCAGTTCACTTAGCTGTCGTTCGTTGATATATCGCGGAGATTATCGCCTATTTGTATACAGTTCGCCTCTATACAAATTGTACAACCCTCGACTTTGACCCAAATCCCAGCGAAAAGTTCCTTAAGTTCTGTTAATTGCCATTCAATGACTCCAACCTCCCTCTAGATTGCGTCTGGGACTAGCTCTCGGCAAGCTTTCAGTCCCCAGTTAGGGTTGGTTCGATAGGATGGTTCGGGAACCCAAACCTGCACCTGGCGATCGCTCCCTATCCAGTACAGGAACTCAACTTCAGGATAATATTGAGTACCAACCCGTAAGTTGGAATAGTCGTCCTCACAAATTTCAAAGCCAAATCGCACCACAATTTGAGCTACTAAACATTCAGGCGTATCGCATACCTCTCCAGAAGTATCCCGCTCTTGCCAAAAGGTTTCTAAAAAACGGTTGAGAATTGGCAACACTTTTCGGGGTGAACCATTGCGACTGGCATAAATGAGGGCTGAATTGCCCTCTACGATGATATGGCAAGGGGTAGACTGCACTTGCTAACCTCCTAAGCAGTAGGTGGAAACTGAGATTTTAAAGTTTCTTTGTGTTGTAACCGTTGGGCTGTGCGTAAAATTTGCCCTGCTAAAACAGCCGCGCCAAAACCATTGTCAATATTGACTACGCCAATTCCCGCCGCACAAGAATTGAGCATGGTCAAGAGGGGCGCAAGTCCCCCAAAGCTGGCTCCGTAGCCAATGCTGGTAGGAACTGCAATTACCGGGCAAGCGGCTAAACCTGCTACAACACTGGGGAGTGCTCCTTCCATACCTGCTACCACAATCAACACATCGGCATCATCAATGACCTGACGGTTATTCAGGAGTCGATGAATTCCGGCAACGCCAACATCCCAAAGCCGCTTCACCTGAAACCCGGTCAATTCGGCCGTCACTGCGGCTTCTTCTGCAACTGCCAAATCAGCCGTACCTGCCGACAACAAGGTAATGGTGCCCCAATGTTGGGGGATTGGTGGTTCTGGTGGTTGGATGGCGCAAATTTTTGCCAACTTGTAGTAGAACAAATCAGGAATCTGCACCTGAAGTTGCTCGTACACCGTAGGTTCAATGCGAGTAGCCATCACCACAGGGTTGCGCTGCCGCATCGTCGTGATGATTTGGACAATTTGTTCAGGTGTTTTACCTGGGCCCCAAATCACTTCTGGAAAACCTGTGCGTAGCGATCGATGATGATCAATTTTGGCAAAGTCAGCGATCGGCTCGAAGTCAAAGTGCTTAAGTTGAGCCAGGGCAGACTCTGGGCTAACTTCACCCAAAGCCACATCACGAAGCAGGTTTTGGAGTACTTCAGGTTGAGTCACAAGCAGAATGGGGAGGAAAGATTTGGGTTCTAGACCCTTATTTTACCGAGGTTTCCTCATTGAAATTCTTGGGGTTTGATTTTACTGGGTTTTATATAACAGTCCTCAATGATTTGTGAGAAGGGGTGGAAGGGGCATTGCCCCTTCCTTGGGGACGAAGCCCCCAACCCCTATGGCTTTCTCATGACTAATTTAGGATTGCTATAGGAGATAGAAATTTGTGGAAGTGCAATCGTGAAGGTGTTTCAAATGGCTAGAGGTGTTTCAAATGGCTAGAGCATCACTTTGCTCTATCTGGAAAAATGCGCGATCGCCTCCTAACCCGGAGCGCCAAACTCCTGCGTCCAGTAAGTTTTATAGTTGACTTTACCTAAGTCATTGCTCAGAAAAAAGTAACCTACGCCAATCTCTTTTACCCTCGAATCGAGCAAATTGGCACGATGCCCTGGGCTATCAATCCAGCCTTGAACCACTTCTTCAGGCGTCAATTGTCCTGCGGCAATATTTTCAGCAGAACGGAACCATTTGTAGCCGCCCGCAGTCATCCGATCCCAAGGCTGAGAGCCATCTAGCCCTTGATGAGCGAAGAAATCTTGTGTTGCCATTGTCTGGCTGTAAGCTTGGGCAATAGCAACTAGTTTGCTGTTCTCTGTTAGTGCTGCTAGCCCATTTTGGCGGCGATAATTGTTGGTGAGTTCTACCACCTGTTTTGCGAAGCTATGAGGCATCACGCCACCAGCGCCAACCTGAGTGGGGGCAGTGGTGGAAACAGGATTGCTATTGAGATTGCTATTGAGGATAACACTCGTAGAATCATCACCTGTAGGGTCGTCACTTGTAGCATTGCTGCTATTCTCGCTGAGACTGGTCGAGGCAAGGCTAAGACGGTAGGTGCTGTTGCCCTGCCGAATAGCAGATACCTGCACGAAGTAGTTGCCAGCCAAAAGTTCTGGAAATTGAACTCCAGTGATTTTGTTAGACCGGGCCGTGAACCGCTTGAGGGTTTCGCCAGCATCAATCAAACCGTTGAGATTCCTGTCCTGGATGAGTTGGACGTGGGTGCCTAAGCCAGAACTTTTGCACTTGAGATTGAGGCTTGCCCGATCGCTCAAGTTAAAGCTAAATAAATCAACGCGATTGCCTCGCCCAACTCGATCAGTCAAGGTTTGATTGCTCGAAATAGACTTAGCTTGATTTACTCCACTACCGCCTGAGCTTTTTGGCGTATACATTACGGGATACCTGCTGAAATTTGTGTGGTTTATCCCCCCTAGTAAACAGTCAAAAAGATACTAAACCAACCCGATATTTACTGATATCTCTCAGCTTTCAAAACAGAACATGAGCAGCTAGGTAATGTCGTACCGAGTTACCCAGGCATCAAACTGTCCTTGATTGGTTCCACTGGCGATCGCTCCTTGGTTTGTCCCAACCACATAAACACTGGAACCTGCAACTGTAATGCCGTACGCCTCATCCTCTTGGGCTGTGCCAATCTGAGTGCTACCTGCCAGTTTGCCATCACCATTGAATACTCCAATCCAGGCATCGGAGCCACCAGCATTGGTGTTGCCAAAAATTCCGCCTGTTGTTTCGCCCGTCAGAAAGACGGCACCTGCGTCAGTAACGGCAATCCCTTGAGATTCATCTAAGCCAGACGTACCGAACTGCTTAACCCACTGTTGTGTACCTGCTGTGCTGTATTTTGCCACAAAGCCATCCGTACCGCCCGCACTGGTTTGCCCAGAAATTGTGCCGCTCGTATCGCCTGTAATGTAAACATTGCCAGATCCATCGACTGCAATGCCTCTGGCCGTGTCTTTTGCTGGGGTGGCGATCGTTTTATCCCATAGCTTCGTACCACTAGCACTATATTTCGCGACAAAGGCATCCCCCCCTGAAAAAGGATTGGTAAAGTCAGTGCCCAGTGTGGCGTTGGTGATACCAGCAATATAAACATTGCCCTCTTTGTCGATCGCCACACCCGTTGCGCTGCTAGAGCCAGTACCGCTCCATTCTTTAGACCAGATTTCCTGCCCAGAATTGTTGTACTTGGCTACGTAAGCAACGCTTGAAACAGAGCCAGGGAACCCCTTAGCCAGCCCTGAGACATAGACATTGCCCACACTATCGATGGTCACGCCTGTAATTGCCTCAACTCCAGTGAGTCTAAGCGGCTTTGTCCATTCTCTGATACCAGTACTTGGATATTTTGAGGTATAGCCATTTGGGTCAGGAAAGATCGATTGAGCGCTGGGCGGTGTCACATCGATGCCACCTACGTAATAATTGCCGCTACTATCAGCCGCAATATCTGCCGCTACATCCAATCCGAGAGAGCCAAACTGACGCTGCCACTGAAGCGTGCCTTCTGTAGTATATAGAGCCGCATAGCTGTCGCGATCGCCCGCATTTATGCCATCCAAACTACCTTCAGTAGAACCTGAAAGATAGAGGTTATTCTCTACCACAGCAACGCCGTAGCCATAATCATTTCTATTGGTGCCAAACTGCTGAATCCATTTGCGACTCAACTGAACTGGTACAACTGGCTCATTGGAGCCTGGATTAGCTGTTGCAGAAGTGTCAATCTTATACTTGGTGTTGCCTCTGCGAGACACAACCCGAAAATAGTATTCGCCAGCCTCTAGAGACAAGCCGAGCGATTTGCCGCCCTTGCTAACCGTCGATTTATTCACAAATCTCAAGTTTTTGCTGAGGTCTTTGCCTTTTAGTTGGCTAAAGGCAACTTTTCCAATCGCCTTGAGCACCTTACTTTTAGCACCTTTGAGCGTGAAAATTTCAATGCCAATCTTTGCACCTTTGCCCAAGTTGGACACTTGTAAGTTGAAACTGCTGCGATCGCTCAAACTTAATTTATACAGATCATCCAAATCGGACTTACCCACAAAATCCTGTGAAGTGCTGAGGGTTGAGGTTAAAGTGCCCAGATTTTTGGCTTTGCTGAGAAAATTTCCGGCGCGATCACGTTGCATATTAGTTAAGAAGGGGGGCTTGCGTAAAAGTCAGTAGGTACAGAGTGGCTAAGAGAACGGGGCGATCGCAAGGAATGCCATCCTGCTTTACACAGAGTTCACAGACAGATGAACAAATCCTTGCTTAGATTAAGGCTGTATAAATAAATAGCGCTAATCTAATGAAATGCAGCGAGATATCCCTTAGAAAACACCTCTTGAAATTTCTATGGTTCAGCTTGGTGTCCTATCCATTCGGTGATACCATCGGCGATCGCATCGGCCAACTTTTCTTGGGCTTGGGAGTTAGTAATCCATTCAAATTCGTTGGGATTGATCATAAAGCCTAATTCTAGTAAGACAGCGGGTGCCACTGTGGGACGAGTCAGTGCTAGGTTATCCCAAAAGATGCCGTAGGAGGGGCGATCGAGCTTTTGCACCAGAGCATCGTGCAAATAGGCCGCGAGGCTGTGAGCTTGGGTGTTGTACCAAAATGTCCCAACACCTGCGGTGTGTTCAGCATCGCCATTGTCAGGGAGGGCATTGTAGTGCAGGCTGAGGGCAATCGTCGGTTCTATTTGGTTGATCAGGTCAGCGCGATCGTTGGGATACAGATCAACATCTCCTTCGCGGGTTAGATAAACGGTGGCACCACGGGCAATCAGGCGATCGCGCACCAGGTTTGCCATAATCAGCGTCACGGCTTTTTCGGGATAACCTGTGGGCCCTCGCGATCCTAAATCTTCAGGCCCACCATGTCCTGGATCAAGCAACACACTCATACCAGCTAGCGGCAACCTGCGACTCTGCTGATGCGGCGGATGTTTTAGCGACAAAATGAGAGTAGTGCCGTCATAGCGCAACTTGTAGCCCCATTGCTGGGACGACTTCATCTGAAACGTATATTGCACCTGGGTAGGCGCAACTTGTTGCCAATCCAAGCGCTCGATCAATGGATCATTGCCAAAGGCGATAATATCGGTCTGGGCAGTGGTGTTGTAGAGGGTGAGGGTGAAGGTTCGATCGGATTGCTGAACGCTAATGGGCACAGGCACTTGGAGGGGAAAAGCAATCTCTGTCCAATTCCCTGCTGGGCTAGCCCGAATACTGCGAATCAAGGTTTGTGGTGCAATCGCATTGGCAATAACCTGGGTTTCAGTTGCCTTGATCCAGCCGCCATAGTCTAGCCGCAGCCAGTCGCCTTCTCGTCCGGTGATGGCAGCTTGGGTGCCTTGGGGCAGTGGCGTCATTCGAGAATAGTCGGTGCTGGGCCCCGTGCGAGCCGTGCCTGGGTTAGCCGTGACGACTACCACGGGTAGACTAGCGGGTGCCAGAATTTCTATCTGCCCTTGTCCTGACTCTGCTACAGTTTGCCCATTCAGCGCCAGCCGGAATTGAGGATAACCCAAATTAAGGCTGATGCTGGGACTAGTATTAGGACTGATGTTAGGACTAGTGCTGGGACTGATGTTAGGACTGATGTTAGGACTAGCATTGGGGCTAGCATTAAAACTGAACTGCCCCCCTATGATGCAACCTTGGTAGAACTGAGCAGCCGTATCCCCAGTAGTCGGCTGGTTTTGCAGCGTCAGAACAGCAGCATTGTCCGGTAACTCAGCAGTGCTGACTTGGGGTAGCAGGGGAATAGTACGACTGCCAAGGGTAACAGAAACGCTGGCATGAGGTGGAGCGATCGCCCCCATGCAAATTGGCTCGTCGGGCAAGCGGGCAATATCTACAGCAGGCGTTAGAGAGCCTGCCCTAAACGCGGGGTTCACTGGAGCATCCGAGCCAATTGGGGTGGGCGGGCCGGTGTCTAACCGTTTCACTCGGAGGGTGACGGTCTGATTTTGATACTTCAGCGTGAACTGATTTTCGCCCACTTGCAACGGGAAACTAGGAGCAAAATGTCCGGCAGGACTACGGGCGATCGCTTGTCCATTCACGGTCACCTCGCCCTGAGCGGGAGCCGTCCCAATCAGAAAATCTGGGCAGCCGTGGTTTCGTGACCGTCTGGCGGGTAAGAGACAAACAAAGGCTGTTCTGCCCAAGCGACAGTCGTCATACTAGTCGCCACACTAGTCGCCAGACCGAGGGTTGCTATCATGACTCCGCTGCCTAATCCCAACCATCTGAAACAGGTATTCATGAATTGCGTGCGCTGTGATCAAGCTGTTAAACAGTCCCAGTATACGAGATTACGGATTCAAGACCAGGCTTCTAAGGAATTTGGTGAATTCCACTATAAATTTATGGTGGAATTCACCAATAATCGCATAGCTTTGCTAAGATCTAGATTCACCTAATTCCCCACTCCCCACTCCCCTGCATCACAGATCAAGAGGGCAAATACCCATGACAACGCTCACCCAACTTCCCATTCCAGCGCACTTTGATCTAGCAACCGTAGGAGAAGTGTGGCGCGTGCCCTATCAAAAGCGTGCTACCGCAGCCCAAGCTTGGGCAAAACAGCACCAGCTTTTACCGGCTGCTCAAGACAAAACCCGTGTTTGTTTACTGGCGATCGATGTCCAAAATACTTTTTGTATCCCTGAGTTTGAGCTATTTGTGGGCGGAAGATCGGGACGGGGATCTGTAGAAGATAATCAGCGTCTATGCGAATTTATCTATCGCAACCTGGGAGTCATCACAGAGATTGTATTGACGATGGATACGCATACGGCTGCTCAAATTTTTCATGGCGTGTTTTGGGTCAATACTCTCGGAGAGCATCCCCCTACCCTGACAATGATTACCCTAGAAGACGTAGAACAAGGCATCTGGCGAGCCAATCCTGCGGTGGCAGTTAGCTTAGGGCATAGTGTTGAGCATCTGCAAGCTTATGCACTTCATTATGTACGTCAACTTCATACACAAGGAAAGTATCCGCTAACCATTTGGCCCTATCACTCAATGCTGGGGGGTATTGGACATGCCATCGTTTCGGCAGTAGAAGAAGCCTGCTTTTTCCACAATATGGTGCGAGGCAGCCAAACCCGGTTTGAAATTAAGGGAAGTAACCCCCTAACAGAAAATTACTCGGTTCTAAAACCAGAAGTATTAGAAGATCAGGCTAAGCAGGCGATCGCCCAATCAAATACAGCGTTGATTCAAACACTACTCAGCTTCGATGTAGTTCTGATTGCAGGACAGGCAAAAAGCCATTGTGTGGCCTGGACCATTGATGATTTGTTGACTGAAATTCAGGCGATCGATCCCAAGCTAGCCCACAAGGTATATCTATTGGAAGATTGCACTTCTCCCGTGTGTATCCCTGGAGTCGTAGACTTTACCGAGCAAGCCAATGCAACTTTCCAACGTTTTGCCGATGCTGGGATGCAGGTGATTCAGTCTACGGCTTGGATTCTATCAGGTTAGCAGGATGGTACTCAAGCTGATTCGCTAAATGCTGATTCGCTAAATGCTGATTCGCTAAATGCTGTTGAAAGGCTTGACGAGCATGGGCGATCGTTTGCGCCAGTGTCACATCTTCCTGGCTCAGCAAGCCAATGATTCGCTGTGGCTGTTCGCGAGTGACAACGGGCAACTGTTGAAGTCCACGAGTTGCCATGCGATCGATCGCCTCGGCTAGCAGTTCATCCGCATGAGCAAACAAAACTTTCGTGGTGCAAAGCTGCTCGATCGGCTGACTCAGGAGCAGAGCAATTTCTGCTTCCGATTTAGCGCGGACCAATAGTCGGTTAACATCTTGAATCGTGATGATCCCCAATAGCTGCTGCTCATCACTAACTACCAAAGCGCTGCGGTTGCGCCGCTCAATCAACGTGTGTGCTGCGTCTGATAAGGACAAGGTGGCAGATAACTGAAGCGGAGCTAGGTGCATGGCTTCAGCAACCGTGATCTCTGGAAGTTCTAAGGGCGCGACTTGTTCAGACAGCGGCTGGGGTTCGCGAGTGTTGTCAATCACAACCTGCGGCTGGAGATGATCAATCAGCCAAATGCTCAGTCCGACGGTGCCATTAAAGGCAGTACAATCCGATAATCGTGGGTTAGTTCAAACAGCAATAATATAGAAGTGAGGGGCGCTCGCACACTGGCAGCCAATACAGCCGCCATTCCCACCATGGCATAAGCGGGTGGAGATGCCATATAGTTGTGCAACATAGGGAGCGTAATCGCCAGTACCTTACCATACATCGAACCCAAGGATGCACCCAAAAACAAGGCCGGTGCAAACACCCCCCCACCAAAGCCGCTGCCAAAAAGGTCAGCCAACCCGCTGCCACCCCCACCAAAGTCGCGGCCAAAGCCGCACCGCAGTCCTCCAAATCCGTCAAAGTCAGTCCCGATGCGGTAACGTCCACAACCCCGCAAGCGACTAGCAAAAAGGCGAAGGAAGTTGTGGCACCGGAAGTTGCGGCACCGGAAGTTGCGGCACC
>JAAUOQ010000420.1 GCA_012034795.1 Leptolyngbyaceae cyanobacterium CRU_2_3 | reverse complement strand
TTTCTTTGGGAAAATCATGTCTCTTTTTATAAATCACGTATATATCTTCGTCATGTCTTTTCAGAAGTCACCTAAGTAAATAGTTGAGTCGTGTATTAGAGGTACCTGAGTCATCTGATTTGTCAGGTTATTTACCAAACTTTTATGGTAAATTGTATGACTAAAAATATAAATAATTGTCTCAATATAAATAATAAATTCTCGCTGCTATTGACAAATTTTAGGGCAGGTAAGACCCACCCTACCTCGACTGCTTTGGAGGAGTCAGAATAGGTTATTGTTCAGGAAAATCGACACCAACAATCCACTGACGGCTGTCATCAAAGATGATCACTAGATCATCCGTGAGGTTTTCAAATTGCGTGTTCGCTAGCACTATCGATGCATCAGCCTGTTCAAAGCTTAAGACCTGCCGAAAGGCACCCGCACGCTGCTGTAGGTTCTCCCAAGACTGCTGCATATCAGCAGGCAACCAAGTTTGGCGAAAAGTGGGATCTAAATACTGCGAAGCTCCCACAAAATCTCCTTGGGCTGTGAGATTCATAAATTCTTCTGCAATCGTCGTCATTGGCTTGGGCTGGTTGGCTTGGGCGACTTTATAGGTTGAGCCAGCATCGGTTGACCCAGAGGCAGGTAGAGTAGAGGCGGATAGCGAAGAGGCTTGGGCGATTGCAGGCAAAATGCTGGAGCCGATCGCTGTCGTTAAGAGGAGAGAGAGGAGAGCAGAGTTTTTTGCTGAAGATAAAATCCAAATCAGCGAAGAATGCAACGGCATAATGTTCACCAGTAAAGGGCAAATTAGATAGAGGGAACCCATGAATCACGACAAGGGTTCAGGTAGAAAAGTTCCCCAATTTCACACAATTAAGCAGTGTGATATGGATAATACAGATCATGACTCCTCTCACCCAACAATCGATCGCCTGGATTCCCCGACTGACTGAAGATGGCTCGTTCACCTTTTTCTCAGAGGTGTTCAATGAAACGTTTCATAGCCGTCAGGGGGCAAAACAAGAAGCATTTTTGAAGTTTGCTCAAGCCACAGATTTAGAGTCCCGATCGCAGCAATCCCACCTGCGGTTGCTGGATGTTTGCTATGGGCTGGGTTACAACACAGCAGCGGCGATCGAAACGATTTGGGCTACGAATCCAGACTGCCAGATCGAAATATATGGACTAGAGCTAGATGAAACAGTCCCACGAGCAGCGATCGCTCCTCCTGTACTGGAGATCTGGACGCCAAAGGTGCAAGAAATTTTGCAAGCGATCGCCCAACATCAAGTCTGTAAGCTACCCCATCTCAACGCCAAACTTTTGATCGGTGATGCTCGTCAAACCATACAACACCTAACTGATTTAGACTTTCAAGCTGACGCAATTTTTTTTGATCCATTTTCACCCCGTCGTTGTCCGCAACTCTGGACCGTTGAATTTTTTCGGCAAGTGGCAAAATGCTTAGCCCCAGAGGGTAAATTGGCAACCTACTCGCGATCGGCGGCGGTGCGATCGGCGCTTTTGGCAGCTGGCTTAAACATTGGCACAATTCCGATGGCGGGGGTGCAGCGATCGCATGAGTGGTCACAGGGTACAGTGGCAGCGTTTGATGCTGGGCGGTTGCATCCCTTAGCGCAAATGGAACAGGAGCACTTGCAAACTCGTGCTGCCATTGCCTATCGCGATCCAGATTTGTCGGACACTGCGGCGACAATTTTGACCCGACATCAGCAGGAGCAGCAAGCCTGTACCCAAGAATCAACTTCGAGTTGGCGAAGACGGTGGGGAATTGATTAGGGATCTTTAAATACCCGCCTCATTCCTGTTCCTTAGCATCTGTGCTGCCTGAATCTGTATGGTCTGAATCTGTATTGCCTGGATCTGTATTGCCTGAATCAATGCTGCCTGCTCGACAATCTCTCAGCCATAGCCGAACCGCTTGGGCAATCACACCTTGGCTAGTATCCTGCGGGGGTGAGGGCGGCTGATTGGCTGGAGCATTGCCAAGACTTGAGAACATCAGCACCAGCCGCCAACCATAGTTTTCAGTAGGCGTCAGGAATAACCAATGATAATGTTGCAATTCCACTGCTTGCCCAGCAATATATTGCCGTTCTAGCGTAGTAAAAAAACTTGGGGTGGCTCATGTGGGTCTGACAACGTATGAGTGGATAACGCATCAGGGGATAACGCATTAGGGGGTAACGCATCAGGGGGCAACTGATCTGGCGATCGCTCTCCTGCTGCCAATGTTAGAGGCTGGTAATCGGGTTGTCCCGTGAGCAAGACGTAGCCTGGAATATCGGGATTGCCATCCCTGACATAGGCTCGCTGGTTAACTCGGTTGGCATAGCTAGGCAAATCCCGCAGCAAAAGCGGCATCAAGTTTTGTAATTCTGCTGGACAAGCGATCGCCCGCCGAATGGGATTGGATGCAGCCGCACTGGCTGGACTCATAATCGACAGGTTACCGAGTCCTACAATTGCGGCCAAACTGCCTATAATCCAACCTCGCTGTATTTTGGGATAGGACACAACTTTTCTTGTTACTCCCCTCTTGTTACTCTGCTTCAGGGAACCGTTGCTCCTTCACATCAGTACAATAAGTCTGAACTGCCTGGAAAATCGTTTCCCGTAGATTGGTATAGGTCTTAGCAAAGGGGGGACTCCAACTTGACAGTCCTAGCAAATCGGCAGTCACTAAAACCTGACCATCACAATGGGCACCCGCCCCAATCCCGATGGTGGGGATTGTCAACTTTTGCGAAATCCGCAGTGCTAAATCTGCTGGTATATGTTCTAAAACGAGCGAAAAGGCTCCGGCTTGCTCTAGGGCGATCGCTTCTTCCAGAATCCGCTCTGCTGCTACCGCAGATTTGCCCTGCTGCCGAAAGCCACCAAACTGATGCACAGACTGTGGCGTTAGCCCAATATGCCCCATCACTGGAATGCCAGCCTGCACCAGCCGCGCCACCGTTTCTGCCATTGCTGGATAGCCCCCTTCCAGCTTGACAGCTTGTGCTCCTGTTTCTTTCATCACCCGACCTGCCGATCGCATCGCTTGCTCCGGACTTTCCTGATAGGTCATGAATGGCAAATCAACCACCATCAGAGCTTTTTGGATGCCACGTCGCACGGCTTTAGCATGGTGAATGATTTCGTCTAGGGTCAGGGGAAGGGTTGTGTCATATCCTAGCGCCACCATTGCCAAAGAATCCCCCACCATGATCAGGTCTACACCTGCCTGATCGATCGCCTGGGCAGTGAGATAGTCCCAAGCCGTCAAAGCTGCGATCAGGCGTCCTTCTTTCTTGTAGCGGATGAGATGTTGTGTGGTAACTGCCATAGAAAATGCCCCTGATACAAAAAGGTGCTGCAAATCAAACGTAATCCTCGAAAGTTTCAGGTGACAGGGCTTTGCGGCGAATGGGTGAGAGAATGAGAGAAATGGAGGATGTGGGGTAGCTAGACAGACACTGCCTCATCAAATCTTACCAAACTGCATCCCCTGCCTTGTATCCCTTGTCCTGCTCTAGGATCTCGGCGCATATTCTACGGCTTGCTCTGCTGGAGTCAAGTCTTCCCATGCCAAATCTCGACGCAGCACTTTGCCGTTGGGAGCCGCAATCAGTTTCGGTAATTCCTGCTGATTAATTAGCTCCATCGTAGCAGCATCATAGGTGGTATAGGTCGTCGCAGCGGCACTGAGGTTGACATCCACAATTGTCAAGGTTTTGCGAGGACGGAGGTCGCCATTTAGTAAGGGACGCACACCCGCACCCAAAATGCCGCAGTGTAGCAGTTCTAATTGTCCTTGATGCCCCGGATAGTAGGCGTGGTCATGCCCACTAATGTAAGTGTGAACCTGATGCCGTTCCAGAAGCGATCGCAAGGCATCCGCCTGTGCCAAATACTCACCCGGATCATCCCGTCCTACCGTAATGCCATAGAGGGGCAAATGTCCAATGCCAATCCGCAATTTGGCTGCCCGTGCCGCTGAACTTGATAAACTTTGCTCTGCCCAAGCTACCTGTTCGGCGGGAATGTTGGCACTGGAGGCATCCCAAACCAGAAAAAACAAATCTTTTTGTTGAAAACTATAGTAAAAAGGAAATTTGGCAAGATC
>JAAUOQ010000419.1 GCA_012034795.1 Leptolyngbyaceae cyanobacterium CRU_2_3 | reverse complement strand
GGGAGGGAGAGGGGGCAGGGGACTGGGCAGGGGAAGAGGAGTTGACGCAGATCGGTATCAAGGTGAGGCTGGAGCAGGTAGAAGCCGCGATCGCAGATGTCTCGAAATACAGGTTCTTGGTCGTAGAGTTCCCGGGCCATGTTGACATATTGTGCGCCTTGTCCGGGAAAGAGGAAAACTACCGGGCGATCGCCGGGTTCTTGACAGCGAGTCACAACGGGGTTGAGGTTCTTGCTGCCCTGGGAATCGAGGTTGGTGAGGATGTGCTGGCAGTTTTCTAGGTCTTGACACAGCACCATGCGGCGATGGTTGAAGGGCGTGCGACCGCCACTCAGGGTGTAGGCAACATCCGCCAGATTGATCTGGGGATGCTGTTGCAAATGGGCTGCCAGGTTAGTAGTTGCGGTTTCTAATGCGGTTGCAGTTTTGGCAGAGAGTACCAGCAGTTGCCACGGTCGCGCTGGGGCAGAAGGGGCAGGAGACGGCGCTTCTTCTAAGACAACATGGGCATTGGTGCCGCCGATGCCAAAGGAGCTAACGCCAGCGCGGCGGGGAGTTGGGGTAGATGGCCACTCGGAAAGTTGCGTATTGACATAAAAAGGGGTGCGATCGAAATCGATCTGGGGATTGGGGTGCTGAAAGTGGAGGCTAGCCGGAATTTGGCGATGTTTGAGTGCCAGCACTGTTTTGATCAATCCCGCGATACCGGCTGCGGCATCCAGATGCCCAATATTGGTTTTCACCGACCCGATCGCGCAAGCCTGACTAGCGCCAGCAAATGCCTGGGTCAGGGCGGCAATTTCGATCGGATCGCCCAGTGGCGTTCCCGTCCCGTGAGCTTCGATATAGGTGATGGTTTCGGGGTGAGACTTTGGCGATCGCCTGAGCTTCGGCAATCACCGCTGCCTGCCCGTCTACACTGGGAGCCGTATAGCCCACTTTGACTGCTCCATCATGTTGATGGCAGAGCCTTTGATGACGGCATCAATGCGATCTCCATCAGACAGGGCATCGGCCAAGCGCTTTAGCACAACAATGCCTAAGCCACTGCCTGCTACCGTACCCTGGGCGTTCGCATCAAAGGCGCGACAATGTCCATCGGGGGAGAGAATCATACCCGCTTGATACAAGTACCCAGCCGTTTGGGGAACCCGAATGGAAACTCCACCCGCCACCGCCATATCGCATTCGCCATTCAGCAAGCTTTGACAGGCCAGATGCACTGCCACCAATGACGTAGAGCAAGCTGTCTGCACCGAAACACTGGGCCCTTTTAAGTTGAGTTGGTACGAAACACGGGTCGGCAAAAAATCTTTGTCATTACCAATCAACAGTTGAAAATCGTCAACTGGCTGGGCTGGGTCAAGCTGGCGATACAGATTGTTGAGCAAGTAAGTGTTCGTGCCCACGCCCGCGTAGACCCCAATCGAACCGGCATAGGTTGAAGGGTAATACCCTGCTCGCTCGATCGCTTCCCACGCCCGTTCTAAAAACAGCCGATGCTGAGGGTCGAGAAGTTCTGCTTCTCTGGCACTGAGGTCAAAAAAGTTGGCATCAAACCCTTCAATATCGGCTAGCTTGCCGTTGGCTTTGACGTAATCGGGGTTGTTTAGCAAATCGGTGCTGATTCCAGTCGCTAGCAGTTCTTGAGGGCTAAAATTTGCGATCGATTCAACTCCCGCTTGCAAGTTTTGCCAGAACATCTCAACTGTGGTTGCGCCTGGAAACTGGCAGGATATGCCAATAATGGCAATGTCTGTGTCTTGGACTGTGTCTTGGACTGTATCTTGATTCGTGTTGCCGATTGTGTGAGGCGAATGCAGCTGACTATCCATGAGGTTCTTTTGACTGGAATCTTGAGCAGGAATAAATATAAGGAAAACAAAGCAAAAATTTAGGTTCGCAATTGTCGGTGTTGCCGCATTGTCGCTCTGCGAACGCTACGAATTTCAGCCCGTTCTTGGGCTGGCTGACTTTGGGCTAGCTGGCTGGGCGATCGCCCGACTGACGCTGACTTAAATACTCAGCCAACGCCTTAATAGTGGGATATTTGAACAGATCAACCAGGGTAAGCTGTGGGTCAAACTGTTCGTTTAATTGCGCTTGCAGCTTAACTAACAGCAGAGAATGTCCCCCCAGGCTAAAGAAGTTGTCGTTCATTCCCACTTTCTCCAGGTGTAGTAGGTCTTGCCAGAGAACTGCAAGTCGGCGTTCGGCTTCCGTTTGGGGCATCAGGTAAGCCTCGGCTGCCAAAGCATCACCTTCAGGCGCAGGGAGTGCTTGTCGATCAACCTTGCCGTTGGGAGTGAGTGGCAGGGCATCCAAAATGACGAAAGCCGCAGGCACCATGTATTCAGGCAGCCGTTCTTGCAAGTTAGTGCGAAGTTGGCGAATCAGATGGGACTTCTCATCAGCCTCTTGCCTCTCTAGCACCACATAAGCCACCAGACGCGGATCTGCCGGTTCATCGGCTCGCACCAGGGCGATCGCCTGCTGAACTCGTGGATGTTGAGATAGGACAGCAGCAATTTCGCCAAGCTCAATCCGAAAGCCCCGTAACTTCACCTGCTGATCCAGACGGCCCAGGTATTCCAGGTTGCCATCCAGCAAATAGCGCACCCGATCGCCCGTCTTGTAGAGCCGTTCTCCCGCAGGACTTTGAATGAATTTCTCAGCCGTTAACGCAGGTTGGTGTAGGTAACCCCGTGCCAGCCCTGCTCCGCCCAGGTACAATTCTCCAGGGATACCCAGGGGAACTGGGTGAAGTTGTTGATCCAGTACATACGCTTGGGTATTGGCGATCGGCCGACCAATCGGCGGTATACACTGCGCGTTCTTGGGAATTAGCGCAACTGTGGAATAGGTCGTATCTTCAGAAGGCCCATATAAGTTGAATACCTGTTGAACCGATGCGACTGAGTACAGGTCTTGTACCAAGGCGTTAGCGAGTGGCTCACCGGCAATATTGACGACGCGCACAGATGCCGGAATGCTGTTGATTCGGAGTAGTTCGGCGATCGCGCTCGGCACTGTATTGATCAGTGTAATCTGCTCCGCCACTGCCGCCGGTAGGGTGGGCAAATGCAGCACATTCTCCACCAAAATGACTTTGCCACCCACGCTCAGGGGAACAAACAGTTCAAACACTGACAGGTCAAAGCAGATCGAAGTCGATGCCAACACGCCCGTCAGCACTTCTGGAGCAAATACTGTGCCGGCCCAGTGCAGTAAAGCCACTGTGCTGCGATGCTCGATGGCCACACCTTTGGGTTTGCCAGTAGAGCCGGAAGTATAGATCACATACGCCAACTGATGATCTGCAATTTCACTATCTATAACTTCAGTCTTTACGACTTCATCAAGAGGATGCTCTGCGTCATCCTGATCCAAGCAAACCTGATCCGAGCAAACCTGATCCAAGCAAACTGTTGGCGCTGAATGTGAAGGCAAAATCTCTATCAGGGATGGTTGCGTCAGCAGCACCGATACTTGAGCATCTTCCAGAATAGTTGCCAACCGAGCCGCAGGATAGGCTGGGTCTAACGGCACATAAGCCCCGCCTGCCTTGAGGATGCCCAACAGCCCAATCACCAGATCGAGCGATCGCCTCACACAAATGCCCACCAAGGCTTCAGGCTTTACACCCAGCGTTTTGAGATGATGGGCTAATTGATTAGCTCGCTGATTGAGTTGGTAATAGGTCAGTTTTTTGTCTTCAAAAACAACGGCGATCACGTCTGGGGTTTGTTCAACTTGAGCGGTAAATAAATCGTGAACGCAGGCGCTATGGAGATAATCAGCTTGGGTGTTATTCCAAGCCTGCAATAGCTGTTGTTTATCCTGGTTAGTTAACAGAGGTAATTGAGAAATTTGGCATTGAGGATTTGTCGCGATTCCCGCCAGGAGTACCTCAAATTGTTCTCTCAAGCGAGTAATAAAATCCAAGCTAAATTTAGCCGTTTTGTACTCAATCACGCCTTTTAAACCTTGCTCAGTCTCTTCTAGATACAAGGTGAGATCAAATTTAGCCGTAGCATTATCAATGTCAATGGCGCTGAGAGATAATCCTAGCAACTGTAACCTATCTTCACTGCGATTTTGCCAAGCGAACATCACCTGAAATAGAGG
>JAAUOQ010000418.1 GCA_012034795.1 Leptolyngbyaceae cyanobacterium CRU_2_3 | reverse complement strand
TAGGGATTCTCAGCCCCAATGCGGATAGTCACACGCTTGCCCAGGGTTTCTGGTTCAGCAGACTCAAAAATCAGCGACCAGAGTTGGTCTTGCTCAGACTCCAAAAGCTGCATGATGGTCTGGACATGCTGAAGCTCTGAAAATTCGGGCTGGCGTCGTAAGACTTCTGCAACACCGCTAATCAGGATTTGCGTTGAAATGGACATCCCATTTCGCCGCTTGAGTTCTACTAAAGAGGTACGGATGAGGTCAGCGTATCGATCGAACTCTCGTCCCAATTCGCTCCAGTCCAGGGTGGAAAGTTCGTTGAGCGATCGCCCACGCAACTGACTGTTGAGAAAGTTTGAGAGGATTTGTAACTCGCGATCGAGTTGTTCTGGATCAGGTTTGCTATCGTCTGGCATCTCAGGCAATTGCACCAATGTGGATTGGGTTGCATAAGAATCAAGTACCACAATTAACATGACTCGCCCTGGATCGACCTGGACAAGCTGAAGGTGGCGGATCTGTGCGGTACTAGTTTGGGGCATAGTCACCAGAGCAATGTAGCCACTCAGTGTAGACAAAATCTGAGCGGCTTCTCGCAGCAGTACTTCTAAGCCATTTTCTTCCCAGTTGAGTTGTTCAGACAGAAGTTGATCGGCTTGACGAGCGATCGCATCTGAAGGGGTCACGAGCCTGTCTACATATAGCCGGTAGCCAAAGTCGGAGGGTACTCGTCCGGCAGAAGTGTGGGGCTGGTAGAGCAAGCCCGCCTTTTCTAAATAGCCCATTGCGTTGCGAATGGTGGCGGGACTCACTCTGGGATTAAATCCTTCTACTAATGCCTCTGAGCCGACAGGGCGAGCCGTTGCGATATAGTGGCGCACCGTTGCTCCAAGCACCTGTTGCTGACGGGAATTAAGCTTCACTTGCATGGAAGTATTAGGGGATTAAACCCTGAACATATAGGGAGTCGAAAAGCCAGAGTTGAAGCTAGAGCGAGGCGATCGCCATTCCAGAAAGTTATTACTCACTATTAATAGCGGGGAATCGTCTAATAGCGGGGAATTGTTGGATCGATGGTGACTGCATAAGATTCAATCCCCCCTGAGATATTTCTGACACGGGTAAAGCCCTGTTGGTGTAGCCAACTACACATTTGGGCAGATCGCATACCGTGGTGACACAGTACTAATGTTTCTGCATCTGCGTCAAAGCGGCTATGAATATTTTCTGCCCAGTCAGAAAACTGGCTCAGGGGTAGATTCACGAATCCTTCTAGATGAGCGATCGCCAATTCTTCCGGTTCACGTACATCAATTAATTGCAGGCTGGGTTCCGCCATTCTGCTGGCTAGTTCTTCGACACTAATTTGAGGGTCTAAAGGAGATTGCTGAGACATCCGCTTTGGCAGTAGGTAATGTCAGTGATCTTAATCATGACGAGCTGTGGTCTCAAAGGGCATCCGCTTTGGCTCTAAAAGCTAAAGTATGGAGAGCTTGATATAGCAGCCAGTTCTTGATCTATGTTCCCAAGTTACCTGAATTTTTGCAGAGATAGCAAGGGAAGCCGATCTGATTCGTCGTATACCGAGTACAACGAGTCTCAAGTAGGGCTAGCGGAGTGCGGGCATCTTGTCCACGCGGGCAAGATGCCGCACTCCACAAAGGGTATCCGTATTAACGCCATAGACTACTGGACTGATGACACCGCTTTATCGGTGTCATCGGCAAAAGCGCGCATGAAAGCAGCGCAACCCTGCTGAGAAGGTGCGTTATCTAGGTGAAGTGCGGTTGTATGTATACACTTCACCATTGGACGATATTCTGAGCAACGTTTGGAGTGGAGCGGAGATCCTAAAATGATGTGGAAAAAGTTAGTTCAAGCCGCAACCATCACTTCCATTCTCTATTTTTTGTAGCAGGGATGGATCGCTCTTCAATGGCTCAACCCAGTCTTCCATTCAGCTTCTTGGTAAAAAGATTAGACAATTTCGAGTTTGTAAATTAATTTCAGTAAATCGCAAAAGATAATAGTCCAGAGCTTTAACCTGGACTAGTTCTGAACCCTAGTTTTGGGAAACCCAGCCCAGTCAAAATTCTCACACAACTCTTGATCTACTCTCAGCCAAAATTCAGGAACCCGATGCATTCTGAATATTAGGAAAACTAGAGTTTTGGCAGCTTTGAAAGCTTTGGTGCTCGATGATTCACCATCAGCTGACTGAGTGCTGCTGAATTGAGTTATGAGTTCAATGATGATTGCTATTAGGTGTGCTTTGCACTCAACTGAAGTCAGATCATTTTTTGAAAATCGCTATAAGGTGGCTACATAGAGGATGAACAGTCTTAGACCTGAACAATTTCCAGCAGACTTGCAAGCATTGATTGAATATCGGGAGTTAGCAAATGGGCAAACACTTTTTTACAAAGGGGATTTGACACAAGCTGCATTTTGGTTGGAGACAGGGCAACTCCGGTTGTTGCACTATACCCCAGATGGTCAAGCTGTTAATCATTATCGGATTCGAGCAGGAGAAAGCTTTGCAGAGGTGGCATTGTTTATTAACGTCTATGATTGCACGGCGATCGCCGAAGCGCCTTCACGAGTTGCCTTGTTGCCGAAGCAGTTCATTCTAGAAGCTTTAGGTCAAAGTCCTGATTTAGCAGAAATGATGATGAAGCAACTTGCATGGCGACTGCATCAAGCTAAAATCTTGCTGGAATTACGTAGCATTCGTTCTGCGCGCGATCGCGTGTTGCACTATTTAAAGCTATCTGCTGAACAGCTATCCGATCAGCTATCCGATCAGTTATTTGTGCATCTCGATCAACCGATGAAAAGGCTGGCTGAGGATCTTGCCCTCACCCCTGAGGCATTATCTCGTGCGTTGACTCAACTAGAAACAGAGCAAATCATTTCTCGACAAAAGCGAATGGTGCAATTTTTGTAGTTGTAAACAATAGTTACGACTTGATTTCAATCCATGGAGGTTATTGGACAAGGTATGTATTCTGTCCATTGGAGGATATTTTAAGGGTAGGTTTAAGTGACAAAACCTACTTTGCTCAAGAAACTGGGTAGCTGAAAATGCTTATTTTACCGTAGGAAATCCTCAGTAAGATCAGTAGCTAAAACCAGACAGGGGAACTTTTAAAACATTCTCTTGGCAAGGTTATCCTTAACGGTGCTTACCATTCCAGCATTTACATCATTATTTAGTGAGGAAATTCTCGTCATGAAGCTGACTTCTGTACTGCTTGGTGTTACTTTGGCAGGGTTGGTAACGGTTTGGGATGCTCCCCTCAAGGCAGTTAACCCTACCCTAGTGCAGGCATCGGCCCAAGAAATGACTGCTCAACAAAAAATTGAGTTGATTGCCAATAACAAAGGTCAAATTGGCAGCGGGGATCAGCTTCGACGCTTCTTTTTTGGTGATCTTCAACCGATTGGAATTCAACCCGGCGGGGCTGGCATGGTTGTCAATTTGTACAACGAGTCCAACGATGTTACTTTTTCCTACTGCTCGCATTTTGATGTAGTTGTTGCCGTTGGCAAAGGTAAGGTTGCTCAATTTCCAGCCGAGGAAGTGAAATAATGCTGTTGTACCAGAGCGGAGAAACTGACACTCTGACAAAGCTTTAACATACCCAAACCACGCCAATGATAATAGTGCTGCAACCCGTCAAGGTTGCGGCGCTATTCCTCTAAGTTGCCATTTTTAGTCAGTATTTGTGTAATTACTCATCTCCCCTAGGAACAAGCGAGGAATAAGCATGGATATCAAAGATATTTTTTGCTTCTACATCCTGCGATCGCATTGTCGTTATCTATCCATTAATTGGTAACGTGGTCAGCCGGGCGTTACGGGTTCGCCAGCGTCGCCAAGAGCTAGCATCTGCAAGTAAGAGTAAAGTTTCCCCGGTCGTTGGGCAGGAGCATGTTCAGCTAGGGCGTTGGCTGAGTGGGTCAGTGGTGGGGCTTGCCCTACTGGGATTGGGGCATAGCCTCTTTCTCAAAATAGTCGAAGGTCAGGGTTGGACAAAAGAACCGTTTCGGGTTGGATTTGTAGCTCTGATTTTGCAGCAACGATCGCTTCTTTAATCCTCCTGTACAACGCCAAGCCAAAATCTGGCGAGCAGTGTTTGCTAC
>JAAUOQ010000417.1 GCA_012034795.1 Leptolyngbyaceae cyanobacterium CRU_2_3 | reverse complement strand
TGTTTAAAAAAACGGGCCTTGGGGCCTTAAGTTTTCAAGTAAAATCGCAAAGGCTCCAAATCATCCTTTGCGATCTACTGAGTTTGGCTGGTTTCCAGACGAAGCCTCGGAACGTCAGTCAACTAGCAAGTAAACATGAGTTTTCCAGAGAATTTTCAGGAAATCTTGCATCTCAAAGACTTTCTACATTTTGCTGCACACTCTGTTTTCTGTTAAGTTAGGAAAATAAAAGCAGCCTACCTGAAGCCATACTTAACAGAGTCCCATTTGATAGAGTTACATTGCTGGTGATAACATTGCCTCTTTTGAACCGAGTGTGTTGTTCACCTGCATAATATTTTTTGGCGGCTGCGATCGCATCTACGCTTACTGCATCTTCCCTGTGCTCTTCAACCATAACAATGCACAGTAATTTTCGTGTAGATCAGCTACAGATGCCCTTTAGGCTACCTCGTAGTCTATGGCGTCGATATGGGTATGACTGACGAAACTGAGAAATTGCTGCAATTTCCCAAACTTAGAATTAGCTGCTGGGCGCAGTTTCATTTCTCTATCCAAGTCCTTCGTTGATACGGTTCAGAGAGGGAACAAGTTGTGTGCAAATCTATTGTTGATGGCTGTTTTTATTGCCTGAGAGACGTATTTTTTCCCGTTGGAAGCAATAAAACCTAGGTCTGGAGAAACTATAGTCAATACCCTAGGAATCTTGCAGAAAACCTCTTATGTTGAAGACCGCCAGAGTAGCTGATGTTGCCTCAGCAAACCGACTGATCCAACTTTGGACAACTCGATATCTACCTGATCTGTCCACTTTGCCTCAACAAAAGGGAGAATTTCCGGCGGCCGAACTCGCAGAAACAGCCTCCAACGAAGGACGGACTAAAACGGTAGATAAAGTGGTTGCGATCGCTCCAACTCAACTGTGAACGATCGGGGCTGGCCGCGCATACCCTATTTTCTTACATTCCCAATGTGGTTAACTTGTCTGATGCTCGCCGCATTGCCTACCATGCCGGACAAGTTTACAAAACAACCCTGGATATTTACAAGCGGCAGCAATCTCCCAGCCACTATCTGCGGTTTATGGATGCTTCGAGCTTACTATTTAGTAAGCTGGCACTGCCATCCCTGATGCTCCCTGCAATGCAGAAATTAGCAGCAGAAGTAGAACCGATCCTGCTGAACCTGCAAAAGCAGCATTTTCATTCCTCCGATCCTCGCACCATTGGCTTCATCACGACCCATTTTCACTTCAGTACCCGAAACCTGCTAAAACAACTGACTCCTTGCGAACAGATATTGCTCACTCCCTATCTCAAGTTCGTTGAAGAACAGGTTTGTATTCCCTGGCAACGGCTCTGTGCCGCTGCAGCTCACCACCCACCTGGTTCCCCAACCCTGCTGATGATCGAACAACTGCTGCAAATGAGTCCAGCGATCGCCCAATCAGTCTACGATCATGCCCTCCAGAATTATCCTCATCACCGCAGCCGTCGTGGCAATTTGCATGATCCGGGGGTCGCTGCTTCTACCCTGCGTGACTTGAACATGTTTCAGGGCTATCTCTGGCTCTGTGTTTTAGAGGGAAACATGTCTGCTATTGAGGAGGAGTTATTTCCTCTCTGTGTTGCTGTCTTGCCTAACGTTGAGGTGAAATGGGAACTGGTGGAAGCAATGCTGCAATTGCTGGCAACCGAAATTCACCTCAGAGTCAATGCTGAACAGAGCGATCGGCTTCGTCCCTTTACCCAAGATCTTCAACAACTTTTCACGCTACCCAAAACTACATCGGACTTAACGCCAGACTTAACCCCAGACTTAACTCCAGACTTAACAGAAGAGCATTTAACGATGGATCGATTCAAGCGGCGCTAAAATGCCAAAACTAGATCTAGGGTTTACAGCCATGAATCTTATCAACAGTGACACGGGCTGTATGTGTTCATAGGGGTCACAGGCATGTACTCTAGTTATTGTTTGTATTGAAATCGATCGGCAAATCAAGCGATCGCCTGACCAGAGTTCAGCTTCTATAGCGCTGTTGCTCACCAAGGCAGCATTGCCGCCGATCTTGCAGCGCTCTGTTCCCCTCTTGAAAACCTGAGATCACGATGACTTCCACGGATGACACTTCTACTGGCATCATTCGAGAGTTTCAGTGGAATTGGAAAAAGCAGCCCGTCACCGTTGTCTACGAAACTTTTGGGATGGGCAAGCCAATTCTGCTACTGCCTTCTTTTAGCAGCGTCTCTAGCCGCAGCGAAATGTACGGCGTCGCCAAACATCTGGCGCAATACTACACAGTTGTTATTCCAGACTGGTTAGGCTTTGGACAATCGTCTCGCCCCGCATTTGACTATCGTCCTGCGCTCTACCATAATTTTTTGAAAGACTTCGTCAAAGCCATATTCACAGAGCCTGTGGTGATAATTGCCGCCGGACATGCAGCCGGATATGCCATGCAATGGTAGCTGGCACCCAGCGAGGCACAGTGCTACCAGTATCGTGGATTGTATTGGTCGCTCCGACTTGGCGTGGGCCTTTGCCAACTGCAATGGGGAATCGCCGCAAGCTCTATAGCGTACTGCGATCGCTGATTCGCTTACCCCTGATCGGACAATTCCTTTACTGGCTCAACACCACGCCCATGTTTTTACGCTGGATGTATGGTCGCCATGTCTTTGCCAACTCTAGCCACATCACACCTGAGTTGATGACTCAAAAATGGCGGACGACCCAACAGCGCGGAGCCAGATTTGGCGCAGCCGCTTTCGTGACGGGCGCACTCGATCCTGTACATCGCCGTAAGCATTTCTTTGATTACTTTCAACCGCCGATGGCTGTCCCTGTGCTCGTGGTGATTGGCGAACAAACGCCGCCTAAATCTCTAGAAGAGATGGAAATGCTGGTGCATTTTCTGGCGTCGGTTTGCAGGTCTATCGTATGGCAGGTTCGTTGGGGTTACATGAAGAGTATCCCGATCAGCTAGTCGCTGGCATCCTACCGTTTCTCAAGAAATATCTATCTGGTTCCAGCCCTCAGCCCTAGTTTTGACCCTCAGTTTTGACTCTAGACAGACCAAAACAACGTTACCCCATGTCCTTACCTACCATCACTGTTACTGTTCCTGCTACCACTGCTAACATTGGTGCAGGATTTGACTGCCTTGGAGCCGCGTTGAGTCTGTACAATCAATTCGAGTTTTCGCCTCTTTCTCCTCATGACTCGACTTACCCTCTACCTACAATTAAAGTCACGGGTCTGGATGCCGAACGAGTCCCAACGGATGCCACTAATCTCTCCTATCAGGCGTTTTTGAAGCTCTATCAGCAGATTCAGCAACCGCCACCTGCGGTACATCTGGCGATCGCCTTACACATTCCCCTATCTCGCGGCTTGGGCAGTTCGGCAACGGCAATTGTGGGAGGGCTAGTCGGTGCCAATGCGATGGCTGGCTCCCCGCTATCAACCGATCAAGTGATGGCATTGGCGATCGAGATGGAAGGACACCCTGATAATGTCGTGCCTGCCCTGATCGGGGGTTGTCAGCTAGCGGCCACAAATGGCGATCGCACCTGGACAATTTGTGATGTGCCTTGGCATGAGGAAGTCATTCCAGTGGTGGCTATCCCTGAATTTGAGCTTTCCACCACCACTGCTCGCCAGGTTTTACCCACTCACTACAGCCGTGCTGATGCAATTTTTAACGCTGCTCATCTGGGCTTGTTACTCCGAGGACTGCAAACTGGACAAGCAGACTGGCTGAGTTCTGCCCTGCAAGACCGCATTCATCAACCTTATCGACAACATTTAATTAAGGGCTATGATGCGGTGCAAACTGCTGCACTGGAAGCAGGTGCTTATGGGATGGTAATTAGCGGTGCAGGGCCAACACTACTGGCATTGGCGCATCCTCACCAGATCGATACTGTGGCAGCGGCAATGGCAGGAGCTTGGGCATCCTATGGAATGAACGTACAGACGCTGATTTTGCGCTTGGATACCACAGGAACCCTGGCGAAATCTCAGTAACCTTCAGAATCTCCAGTCTCAGTAGATCGCAAAGCTCCAAATCATCCTTTCAAGATCCTGGTTTTCTGCCCGCTGCGCGGGCAGAAACCAGGATTTTGGGTTTTGGG
>JAAUOQ010000034.1 GCA_012034795.1 Leptolyngbyaceae cyanobacterium CRU_2_3 | reverse complement strand
AGGTGCGCTGTGCGCACCTTCCAAAAAATATCTTGTAAATTTTAGCTATCTAATCCAGTTAGGATAAAGCTGGGATTGCCTTTTTGCTTATGACCAACTTTGATACTCAATCTAGCCGGGAATGGTGGGCGCAACGTTGGGTTGATGTGCTTGAATCTTTTGGCTGGCGACGACGGCTGGAGCGGGCCCGCAACTACGCCCGACAGGGAAATGTACTGCAAATTGAGTTTCAGGATTCCAAAGTATCTGCACTAGTACAGGGGACTGCTCCAGAACCCTACAAGGTGTCGTTGTCCCTCGACCCTTTCGACAATGAGCAGTGGCAGTATGTGATTGAGTCGATGTCAGAACGAGCTATCTTCTCTGCTAAGCTGCTATCGGGCGAGATGCCGCAGAATATTGAGGAAGTTTTCACCGCAAATGGGTTGAGTTTATTTCCCTATACAAAGTTTGATATTCATAGCCGCTGTTCCTGCCCTGATCCGGCTAATCCTTGTAAGCATATTGGAGCGCTGTATTATTTACTGGGCGATCGCTTTAGCGAAGATCCATTCGTGATCTTCCAGCTACGGGGACGCACTAAAGAACAGATTATTACCGCATTGCGTCAGTTGCGGAGCACGAACAGTAATAGTGTTTCGCCAGTAGAAACGCCTGTTACCGAAAATTCTCCCATTCATTTGCAAAACTTCTGGCATTACAATGACCAGCTAGAATCCTCGCTGGTTGTTGTAGCACCCCCTCCTAGTAGCGAAACAATTTTAGACATATTGGGGACCATTCCCCTCAAGTCAGAAACAGCAGGGAGTCAGGGAGCAGTTTCATCTCAACTTGTGTTGGAATATCTCAAGGCGATTTATGAGCAAGTGAGCCAACAAGCCATTCTAGCCGCTATGACAACGGGTGGGCGACTGGAGTAGGAGGCGTTTTGTGGCTAAGATTCGCTCCCAGAATCTCCAAATTATCAGTCTCAATTAGCTCAGAAATTTGCTCCAGATAGTTTCATGCTGAGCAGTCTTAAACTAAGAAGCTCCCCGCACTTGCGCGGGAGCTTCTCAATGTCAAATTGCTTCAGATCAGTCAATTTGACCGAGGATTAGTCAAGATCTGGCATAGAGAGTACGGGTTCGCTTTCACGATCGATACCCTTTTCAAAGCCAGCAGCAGCGGCACGAGCACGCCCTGCATGCCATAGGTGACCTATCAAGAAGAAGAAGCCCAACACAAAGTGAGAAGTTGCTAACCATGCCCGTGGGGATACAAAGTTCACCGAGTTAATTTCGGTAGCTACACCACCCACTGAGTTCAGCGAACCCAGAGGAGCATGGGTCATATACTCAGCCGCGCGCGAGCCTGCCAAGGCTGAATATCGTTCTTAATCTTATCGAGATCAAGCCCGTTGGTTCCACGCAGTGGCTCCAACCAAGGACCTTGGAAGTCCCAGAAACGCATGGTCTCACCACCAAAGATGATTTCACCGGACGGAGAGCGCATCAAGTACTTACCTAGACCTGTGGGACCTTGAGCAGACCCTACGTTTGCTCCTAAACGCTGGTCACGAATCAAAAAAGTCAGCGCTTGGGCTTGGGACGCTTCAGGACCTGTAGGGCCATAGAATTCACTGGGATAAGCAGTATTGTTGTACCAAACCATGCAGGACGCAATCAGTCCCATGAGGGACAGTGCCCCTAGGCTATAGGAGAGGTAGGCTTCACCCGACCAAACGAACGCACGACGCACCCAACCAAAAGGCTTAGTCAGAATATGCCAAATACCACCAGCTACACAAATGAAACCAACCCAAATGTGACCACCGATAATATCTTCCATGCTATTGACACTGACGATCCAACCCTCGCCACCAAAAGGGGACTTGAGTAGATAGCCAAAAATCACAGCAGGGTTAAGAGTTGGGTTGTTGATGACGCGAACATCACCACCGCCTGGGGCCCAAGTGTCATAGACACCGCCAAAGAACATGGCTTTAAAGACTAGCAAGAACGCACCTAAGCCCAGCAAAATCAGGTGATACCCAATGATGTTGGTCATTTGGTTCTTGTCTTTCCAGTCGTAGCCAAAGAAGGAAGAATACTCCTCCAGAGTTTCGGGACCCCGGATAGCATGGTAGATGCCACCAAAGCCTAGAACTGCGGAAGAAATCAGGTGAAGTACACCCACTACGAAATAAGGGAATGTGTTGATTACTTCACCACCAGGGCCTACGCCCCAGCCCAAAGTTGCCAAATGAGGCAAAAGGATAAAGCCCTGCTCATACATGGGCTTTTCAGGGACAAAGTGAGCAACCTCAAACAAGGTCATTGCTCCGGTCCAAAAGACAATCAAGCCTGCATGGGCAACATGCGCGCCCAGCAATTTACCAGATAAGTTAATTAGACGAGCGTTACCTGACCACCAGGCAAATCCAGAGGATTCTTGGTCGCGGTTTCCCGCCATCATGCTAGAGAGCGTTACCACGTGGCAATACCTCTTCAGGGAATATAAAGTTTTCGTGAGGCTGGTCTTGAGGAGCCATCCAAGCGCGGATGCCCTCATTCAACAAAATGTTCTTGGTGTAAAACGTTTCGAACTCTGGGTCTTCAGCCGCCCGCAACTCCTGAGAGACAAAGTCATAAGCCCGTAGGTTCAAGGCCAAACCTACAATGCCGATGCTCGCCATCCACAAGCCTGTAACCGGGACAAACAACATGAAGAAGTGCAACCAGCGCTTGTTGGAAAAAGCAATCCCGAAGATCTGAGACCAGAATCGGTTTGCCGTCACCATAGAGTAGGTTTCTTCTGACTGAGTCGGAGTGAAAGCACGGAAGGTATTGGCTTTGTCTCCATCTTCGTAGAGGGTGTTTTCTACCGTTGCGCCGTGAATCGCGCAGAGCAAGGCACCACCCAAAATCCCTGCAACCCCCATCATGTGAAACGGATTGAGCGTGAAGTTGTGGAACCCTTGGATGAACAAGATGAATCGGAAGATGGCTGCGACCCCAAAACTCGGTCCAAAAAACCAACCCGACTGTCCCAACGGATACATCAAAAATACCGAGGTGAACACGGCGATTGGACCAGAAAACGCTAGGGCATTGTAGGGTCGGATGCCCACCAAACGAGCCACCTCAAACTGACGCAGCATGAAGCCAATCAGTCCAAAGGCACCGTGCAGCGCTACAAAAGTCCACAAGCCGCCCAACTGGCACCAGCGAGTGAAGTCCCACTGTGCTTCAGGTCCCCACAAAAACAGGAGGGAGTGTCCCAAGGAGTTGGCCGGGGTGGAAACGGCGACTGTTAAAAAGTTGCAGCCTTCCAGGTAGGAAGAGGCAATCCCGTGGGTGTACCAGGAAGTCACGAATGTGGTGCCGGTCATCCAGCCGCCCAGTGCCAAAAACGCACAGGGAAACAGCAGCAACCCCGACCATCCCACGAAAACGAATCTGTCGCGCTTGAGCCAGTCATCGAGGACGTCAAACCATCCTCGCTGGGCTTGCGCGCGCCCCATTGCTATGGTCATGAGGAAAATCTCCAAAAGAATTTATGATCGCAAGAAAAAGCGGTCACTAGCCTCGTTTTGTACAGTTTTGAAAGTCGTGCCTTCAAAACGTGACAGAGTGTGAAGTAAGTTTACTTTTCTTTACTTATCCCCTCATTATAGAGGCACTTTTTGAATTTTTTAGGCTAGCATCCTGAGAATCTTGTAGTCTTTCTTAAAAAATTGTTGCTTGAGCTTAAAAAACTGTTGCTTGAGCCGATCCATAGCCGTCCTAAATTAGTCATGAAAAACCAAAAAGGGGTTTGGGAGCGCAGTCTCCCTTCTCAGAAATCATTTGGGATTGCTATGTCCAGATTACTCTGCTGATTTGGGATACTAGACGAGTAGATTCTGCTAGCGCAAAACTCCATGTTCATTATTGATGTGACCTTGAAGAATACTCCTATGGCGCTGTCAGTGCAGCGTAAGTCAGAGGAAGAAGCCAAGGCTGTTTATCAGCAGGTCTTGGAAGCTATGAAAACAGGCAATCCTGTGACTCTAGAACTGACCTGTGAGCAACAGGTCGGTAAAGTTGTTTCTATTTATGTCAGCGAGATTTCGGCTGTACAAATGGCTGAGAAATCAGGTACTGGAACTAGTTCAGGCAAACCGCCAGGATTTTTCTCGCTGACTACGGGAGAGTAAATCGTCCCAGAAACCTCGTCCCAGAACATAGATAGTCAGTAATTTGCCGTCAGTTATTAGCCATACCCAAACTTTTGGAATTGCCAATAGCTGATGGCAAGATGCTTGGTTAGGGCTAGTCTCTGCTTATTGATTTTTCGGGTTAAACCTCTAAGGAACCTTTGATTTTTCATGAAAAGCCCGACGCATCGCAGTTCACTGAGTTGTTGCTTCAACTGGTCTTCCGAGGTTGCTGTTCTGCAATCTTGTTCCTTAGAAGTGCCTAAAGGCGAATTTTGGATGTTGTTGGGAACTAACGGCAGCGGTAAATCTACGCTCCTGCGTTTACTAGTTGGGCTACTCAAGCCTAATTCTGGACAGATTGAGATGCGATCGCCTGTGGGCTTTGTATTTCAAAATCCTGATCACCAATTGGTCATGCCAACCGTTGGTGCAGATGTTGCATTTGGGCTAGTTGAAGAAAATCTTTCGTTGCTGAAGTGCATCAACGAGTGGAAGAAGCTCTAACAGCCGTGAATTTATCGTTTTTACAGCGTCGCCCTATTTATGCTTTGAGCGGAGGGCAAAAGCAGAGAATTGCAATTGCTGGAGCGATCGCCCGGCATTGTGAAGTTTTATTGCTAGATGAGCCAACTGCCCTACTTGACCCAGACAGCCAGCTTGACTTGGTAGCCCAAGTGCAGCGACTGGTCAAGAGCCGGGGCATGACGGCTCTGTGGGTAACACATCGCTTAGAAGAATTAGATTATTGCGATGGAGCTTTTTTGCTGGAGCAGGGACGGGTGGTCGATCAAGGCGATGCAGATCGTCTGAAACAACGTTTAATGCAGAGTTTAGACCTGAAAGCCTGAAACGGGCATTGAAGATTAGATTAAAAAGGTTAATTTACCCAGGAGTGCCCAGATCAGTGCCTGGATCAACGATCAAGAAAATATCCCTCAAGATTGAGATTGTTACTAGCAGGTTTACATAATGCAATAGAGACGGGCACTATATAAGAACAAGCAATAGATTTACCCCAATGTTGATTTGATCTTCTGAGCTATGCCTCCTTCAACATCCCAAGCAATTTTATTGGTCGATGGCTACAATGTCGTCGGTTCATGGCATAGCTTAAAGCAAATCCGCGATCGCTACGGGTTAGAAGAAGCAAGGCGAGAACTGGTTGCTAACCTAGCGGGTTACAGTGCTTATCAAAATTTTGAGACTCATTTGGTGTTTGATGCCCAGTACCAGGATGCTCCCAGCAGCCGAGAAATGGCATCAGGAAATGTCTGGATTTGTTACACAGACTATAGACAAACTGCCGATACTTACATTGAGAGATCCTGCGCTTTGTTTCGCAAAGACATTCGAAAATTTGATCACAGGCTGATTGTAGCCACCTCCGATCGGGCACAACAGCTTACCGTGGTCGGATACGGTGCAGAGTGGATATCTGCCGAGCAACTTAAGATAGAAGTAGATTTAGTAAATTTGCGAGTACGGAACCAAAAGCAGACTTTCAAGAAAGGACGATCGCCCAAGCGGTTTCTCTCTCATACCATTGACCCGGTGGCACGGCAGCGCTTAGCCAAACTGCTGCTGGGTCAGGACTTCAAGGAGTAAAGCAGCCCTGAATTTGAGATCATTTCAAAAAAAACTTGTTAAAGCTTGCCAAAACCTGTTTCTTCTAGCTAATATTAGATTCGCGTTCCTCAGTAGCTCAGTGGTAGAGCGATCGACTGTTAATCGATTGGTCGCTGGTTCGAATCCAGCCTGGGGAGTTTCAAGAGGTATGTCCTTTGAGTTGTAGGTGGTCTAAGGCTGCGGTGGTGACTGACAACTCAGAGCAAGCCCAAACTGATTTGAGCCAGGATTGGCGATCGCTATGGTCGCTTGATCCAGAGATTTTCTTCTTGAATCATGGCTCGTTTGGGGCTTGTCCAACGGCCGTGTTGGACAAACAAAGTTGGCTGCGATCGCACATGGAGCGAGAACCTGTCAGATTTTTTGCTTTAGAGTTAGAGGAGTTGCTGGATCAGGCTCGACAAGAGCTGGCTACATTTGTAGGCGCTGATTCAGCAGATTTAGTGTTTGTTGCCAATGCGACGACGGGCATCAATACAGTCCTACGCGCCCGCACTTCTAGCTTTATCCCCGGAGATGAACTGCTGACTACTGACCATGAATACAATGCTTCGCGCAATGCCCTAAATTTTGCTGCCCAACTTAGCGGTGCCACTGTTGTGGTCGCAGAAGTGCCATTCCTATTGGCTCTCCCGAACAGGCGATCGAGGCTGTATTGGCTAAAGTTTCTTCTCGGACTCGGCTGGTCTTGCTAGATCACATTACCAGTCAAACTGGATTAATTTTTCCTTTGCAGCCTTTAATTCAGCAGTTAGTTGGTGCAGGAATTGAAGTTTTAATAGATGGTGCTCACGCTCCTGGAATGATTCCTCTGAACCTCAAAGAACTAGGGGCAACATACTACACAGGAAATTGCCACAAATGGCTGAGCGCCCCCAAAGGTGCAGCTTTCCTCTACATAGCCGCTGCTCGGCAAGATGACCTGCGTCCTCTCGTCATCAGTCATGGAGCGAACTCGTCCCGAAGCGATCTGTCTCGCTTTAGGCTAGAGTTTGATTGGACGGGGACAGCCGATCCTACGCCCTATCTTTGTGTTCCAGAGGCTATTCGATTTATGGGTTCATTATTGCCTGGAGGTTGGACAGCACTCATGCAGCATAACCGGGAGAAAGTTTTAGCCGTTAGGCAAGCTTTGTGTCGAACTCTCGGTGTTGAACCTCCTTGTCCAGACTCTATGATAGGTTCAATGGCAGTTGTACCATTACCTGATGGTTCTGCGGATCGCCTGCAAACATCGCTATTTGTCAGCATCACATTGAAGTTCCAGTGATGCCCTGGCAGGGACTATCGAATCGACTGATTCGCGTTTCAGCTCAGATCTACAATACGCAGTCCGATTATGATGTGTTGATCAAAGCATTGCTGGCGCTGCTGGCAGAAGAGGAGAGGGATGTTTAGCGAATGGATGGGGTGGTTTCTCTACTAGATAATCAGCATTGCCAAGAGATTGATTGCCTGCGGGATGAGCTTGCTACAAAGTTTAACGTTCGGATTGTCGAATGCCCTCATATTTCTTATCAAGTGGCTGAACAGTATGACATCACTGCTCTGCGATCTGTCATGTTTCAGTTGGCAAACAATTGCACCTCATTTCAAGTCTTAACGACGGGGTTAGGTTTTTTTACAGGCGCACAGCCTATTATTTATATTCCAGTTGTGCGAAGCCGTATTTTGAGTGACCTACACCAACAGATTTGGGAAGCGATCGCTCCTCTGAGTTCAGGCATGTCATCCCATTATGAGCCTGATCGCTGGATACCTCACATCACACTGATTTATGAACATTTGACACCTACTCAACTGTCAGATTTAGCGCATTGGCTAGGCGATCGCTGCTTCAACTGGACAATTACCCTCAACAATCTTTCCCTCCTGCAGAATGATGGCGTAGAGCAATGGCAGTTTGGCTGTGGGGAATTGGGCTGTGGGGAAAAATTATGAAACAAAGCTGGAACCCCACCAAAATAGTTGGAGTAGCAGGCAGTGGGTTGGAGGTAAAGTAGCATGAAAGTGAATTCTCATCCTCGCCAATTTCATCTGTTGTGGCTATTGCTATGGACAGCAATTGCAGCATTACTGCGATTCAGCCACCTCACAGCTAAACCTCTATGGACAGATGAGTTTTCTACCATTGTCTTCAGTTTGGGTAATAGCTTCCTGACGATTCCGCTAGACCAAATTTTGAATTATGAGCAGCTTTTGCAACCCTTACAGCTTGATCCACAGGTAGGTATTGGATCAGTATTGGAACACTTATTTGCTGAGAGCAATCATCCACCGCTGTATTTTGTGTTGACACATTTATGGCTCAGATTATTCCCAGCCACAGGAGACCACTTAGTCTCAGCAGAGGCAGCCCGATCGCTTCCGGCTCTGTTAGGGACGATCTCTATTCCGGCTGCCTATGCACTGAGTTGGTTTGCCTTCCGCTCTCGGTTGGTAGGACATATGGCTGCCATCTTGACTGCTGTTTCCCCCTTTTTGGGATTTACCTGGCTCAGGAGGCCCGTCACTATACTCTATCGGTCATGTGGGTAACTGCTTCCCTTTGCTGTTTGGTCATTGCTACGCGAACCATTCGCGATCGCACTCCGCTACCGCTGTCAGTTTGCTTTGCTTGGGTAGTTTTTAACGGCTTAGGAATTGCGACTCACTATTTCTTTAGTTTGACTTTAGGAGCTGAAGCACTCGTCATTTTTGCAATGGGGATGGTGCAAAGTTGGAGAGAGCGAGGCGTTTGGCATCCTGCTGCCCATTGGCAGCGGATTTGGGCAGTGGTTGCTGGAACAATTGCCACCGGACTGGTTTGGTTGCCAATGTTGCAAGAAATTCAGGACACTGAACTGACCCAGTGGATCCGTCAGGGCAATCGTTCTGGAATTGTTTGGCTAGAGCCTATTGCTCAAGCCGCTGCGGGTTGGGTAACCATGCTTTATTTGCTACCAATCCAAGCAATGTCAAAACCGATCGTCCTGGCATCAGGGGCAGCCCTGATTCTCTTGGTACTATGGACACTGCCTAAACTGTACCAAGGGTTAAGAGTTCAAAGTTTGGATCGCAATCGGCGATTAGCGGTTTGGAGTTTAGCAGGGTTCGTGTTTGGAGCAATTGCCCTCTTCTTCAGCGTTACCTATCTGTTTAGTACAAATCTCACAAGTGCATTTCGCTACAACTTTGTCTATTTCCCGGCCGTCATGGTATTGGCAGGAGCCGGCTTGTCTAGCAGTTGGGAGATTGCCACCCGCATTGCCCAAGTTAGAGCGAACCAAGTATCTCCAGTTCTGCTGGATTTGATTCGCATTAGCAGCCGCAGGATCGTAATTTTAGTGAGTTTGTTTAGCTTAATGGGAGGGCTAACGGTAATCTACGACTTGGGCTATCAGAAAACTCATCGCCCGGATGTTGTAGCACAGAGTATTCAAGCCCAGTCCCAAGGCACAGCATTAATTGCGATCGCTCATCAAACTCATGGTCAAACTGGCAGACTGATGGGAATTGCACTCGAACTTCGTCGTATGGCAACTTCTAGTTTTACCACCCAACTCGTTGAAACTGGACAGGGAATGCCCCCTCTAGATTCTTACTTCCTACTGGCTCATCAAACTCAAAATGCCCAATCGGTCACCACAACCCTGCGAAGGGCATTGATTCAAATGCCTAGTCCCGTTGATCTATGGCTCATTAACTTTCAGGAAGTATCAGAACAGTTGCTCAACGAAGCCTTAAACGAGCAAAGCTGTCAGGATAAAACCAAAATCTCTACACCGATGGCTACCGCTATCGGCTTTACCGCTGCAATCCTTTGGAACGTCAAAATATTAACTCTGGTTCCAAGAAAAACCTGAGTAAAACCGAGGGCGATAGAGGGGGTAGCAATCTGTGCGAACTAGAGCAGATCTTAATTTCAGTTAATAATATTCTTCTGACTCATCAAAATAGTCTTTAGGGGCATCAAAGCGATTCTGAAATTGAGAAAACTCCTGGGCCCAGCAACCTTCCAAGAACTGTACAGTATCTGGATCTTGAAGGAGCTCTAAGGTATCACTGTTTTTCGACCAGCATTCTTCTAAAAACTGCATGGGATTGTCAATCCAACGGGGTTCGGGCATATATTTTGACCAGCAAGCCTCTAGCTGCTCAGCACTATAAAGCTGCCAGAACTTTATGGGGTTAAGCGATTTAAATTTAGGGCTAAAGAGAGGCTGGTTAAGGTATGACCAGAGGGGAAATCTAAATTTGTTTCGGTTGTGTTCCGTATCCATGATCAAGAGTTCTAAGACAAGAAGTATGAGGAGTGGGGCGTCACTTACTCGTTAGCATAGAGATTCTGTTCAATCTTGACTTGGCTCGATTGGATGATCTAGCTAGATATATAGCAGTCCTAAATGATTAGTGAGAAAAGGATTCAGGGGAAGTGCCCGCTACTGAGGGACATTCACATTTACATAGTGTGTGGCTATAGTGTGTGACTCAGCGTTGCACCGCGATAATCCCTAAAATTCCTTGATGTTTTCTCATGAATAATTTGGAGATACTACAGCTTGAGTAATAGCTTGAGTAATTGCATGGCATAGGTTCCACCTTAACCAACAAAGCATCCACTTACAGTAAAGTAATGACATTGCTTCATTAAGGTTTTCAAGAAGTCTATTGAATTTAGGCTTAACTCAAGGCTTGCAGACGCTGCACAATTTGCTCGGACGATAAGACACCCTCTATCCGGTCTACAGCTTGACCGTGATTGAACACGACTAGGGTAGGTAGAGCTTGAATGTGATGCTGAGAAGCGAGTTCAGGATAGTTATCAGTGTTAATCTTGACAATGCGTACTTTTTGCTTCATTTGGATATTTACCTGATCCAAAATCTTTGCCATCATTTGACATGGCCCACACCAAGGCGCATAAAAGTCTACGAGTAGGGGTAAATCTGAACCCGAAACTAGTTCCTGGAAGCTGCCGAATTGTTTTTTTTGTGGTCATGATTTTAGAGTAAACCGTTGAACAGGTTATCAGGGTGAAGGTGAGCGTGGGTTAGCTGATGTTGAAAGGCACTGAATTTGCTCTGCCCGTAGCTGAAATCGATCGCAGATCAATAGGAATAGCCTGCCATGATGGCAACAGGTTAAAGCTTAACACCAGGCAAGTTTGGAAAGCTGGGATATCAACCATTAGCTCCTGCTTGAGCAGTCTGTCTTTGCCGATCCTAATTAATTTTTTCAGCCGATACCGAAAATAATCTGAATGTTTTAACAGAATGTTTCAGTCAGTCTCAAATGTCTAAGCAAACTCAAAAATTTTAATGAGATTTACAACGATCGACAAGGAAAGTCCAGATGGGGCGTACAGCAGTCCCCATTTTAAGAGAGGATTGAGCTAGATCAATCGGGTTATAGATTGATGAGGTTAAGTTGTTTGATTTGGAGGTATTCGGTGAATGGCAGCATCTTCAAATTCGCGGCTGCATGACCAAGTTGCAATCGTCACAGGAGGCTCACGAGGAATTGGCCGAGCGGTTGCACTGGCATTGGCCGCCGAAGGAGCTAACGTAGTGGTGAATTATGCAAGCTCTAGCCAAGCCGCCGAAGCTGTTGTGGCAGAAGTTGTGAGCATGGGCAGTATGGCGATCGCTCTACAAGCCGACGTATCCAGACCTGATCAGGTTGACGCCTTGATTGCAGCAGTGATGGAAAAGTGGGGGCGCATAGATGTGTTGGTCAACAATGCTGGCATTGCTCGCGATACTTTACTACTACGGATGAAGTTGGAAGACTGGCAAGCAGTGATTGACCTCAATTTAACTGGCGTCTTTTTATGTACAAAAGCCGTTAGCAAAGTTATGTTGAAGCAACGATCAGGACGGATCATTAATGTCACTTCAGTTGTGGGTGAGATCGGCAATGCTGGGCAAGCCAACTATAGTGCTGCCAAAGCAGGCGTGATTGGTTTCACCAAAACAATTGCTAAAGAATTTGCACCCCGTGGCATCACAGTCAACGCTGTGGCTCCTGGCTTTATTTCGACCGATATGACCGCAGATATCAAGCCAGATGACATCTTGAAGTTTATTCCGCTAGGGCGCTATGGTACTCCCGAAGAAGTTGCTGGACTAATCCGGTTTTTGGCAGCAGATTCGGCAGCAGCCTATATGACGGGACAGGTGATTAACGTCGATGGCGGTATGGTCATGTCCTAGGACGGGCAAACTAGTCTCTCTTTTGTCCCTTTAAATCTTGAAGTTTTGACGATTCTACGAGATCCCTGACCGTACCATAGACCGTGCCATATTCCACCGTCAGACTATGTTTCTGTTCCAGCCATTCGACAATCGCCCCATAACTGCAAAACCCCTCTGGGTTTTGCAACTGCCGTTGGAGATCGGACAACACCTCAGCGTTGATTTTGCGTTCATTCCCCGGTGGTTTTGGCTATTGCCTCTCCCACATGCTGGAGTTGTTTTTTGAGTAATGACACACCCTCTAAAAAAAGCAATTTCGTGAGTGAAGCAGTCGGTTTCAAAGTGCTCATCTTTTAGGGCCGGCGAGTGGCAATACCGATGGTGGCACCATTCACCTTTCTAACTTGATCCATCACCGCAATCACTTGACCGTGGCGAACAGTTTCGTCGGCATTAATTACGACTACAGCCTGGCTTTGTTTACCCATCACCGTTTTAATTCGAGATGCCAACTGATTTACCTGAACCGGTTGGCGATTGAGGCTGACTTGATCTTTAGCATCGATTGTTACAGTAATCCTGCTTTGGCGCTGCATTTCAGCCGTTGCTGACTTGGGCAAGTTTACCGGTAGTCCCTCAGAACGGGTTAAAAACAGGGTAGACATAATGAAAAAGGTCAAAATTGCAAAGATCACATCGATCATCGGGACGATGTTGATGGGCGGTATCGCATCTAGATCTTCCTCAGAAATGTTCATCGGCGGTTTCCTATGACTGGATTTAAAACTTGCCCTTCTCCACGAAACATGTGCAGCACTTCTAGCTGATTGCCATACTCCTGAATCAAAGCAATTTGTCGCCGGTAGAAGCCTCGAAAGGCACTGGAAAATAGCAGAGTAAATAGTGCCACTACCAAACCAGCGGCAGTTGAAACCAGCGCTTCACTAATGCCTCCCGTGACTGCTACTGTTCCTTCTTGTCCCACACTGCCCAAATCAAGGGACGCAAAAGAGCGAATGAGACCCATGACTGTTCCTAATAGTCCCAACAGCGGCGACGCTGCAATGATAGTATCAAAGATGGTGTTGAACCGACGCAGCAACGGTATTTCTGCTTGGGTTGCGCCTTCCAGAGCTAGACGAAAAGCTGGAGGTGGGGCATAATCCATTTCTAGTGCCTCTAGGAAAATTCTGGAGAGAGGTAAATCGATATTTTGTTTGAGCTTGTGCAGTGCAGCCGCAAGGTCGTTTTGTCTGTAGAGCGACAGCACATCTCGAATGATGCGTCGCTGGCGGTGGTTGACCCGATACCAAAAGGCGCTACGCTCAGCATGAGGCGATCGCCAAAATTGAAAACCCCACCAGGGGAAACATTACGACCCCGCCTGCGATAAACAAATCAATTAGCATGTCTTAACCCTATCGCGCAGAATTTAACTAACCCACGTCACTGCACCAGTGAGCAGGAAAATTGAATGACTTAAGATTCAACTATTGCAAATAGTTCTCAAAAAAGCGTAAATTGTAGAGAACATCATGTCAAGCACCATCTTTATTTACCAGACATTATTTGTCAGACATTTAAGCGATCTGAGGGAATTAGACATAGCTTAAATCGACCCGCTTGATTTAGCTTGACAAAGGCGATGATGAAAGCATGCGATCCTCAAAGACTATGCCAACAATCAGTCTTATACTAATTGACAGGCAGGGATATCGAACTTTTACTATAGGCAAAACTATGAGCACGACCGTAAAGTAGCTACAAGAAATATTCTCATTAAGTATTTGTCCACAAGCATCCCCCCCAGTCAGATGACCTCTTCAAATACAGTAGCCCAACAGCGACAAAAAGAGAGTAAGGCGCTCAGACGCTTCGTATCCTATAGCCTCGCGGGTTCTATGTTGCTGCATGGCAGCGGCTTACTTTTGAGAGTTCATAACTTTCGCACTCCCCAAGAGTCAGAACCGGAAGAGATAGCCATTGTTGTCACAGAACCCCCAGATCCAGTTGAGGAGCAATCAACTGGATCTGCTTTAACAGAAGCAGGTATAGCAGAATCCAATGCGGGTGAGGGTAGTCAGACCACGTTTTTAGAAGAGTCTATGCCTGGGGCAATGCCTGCTGAAAAACCTGTGGATCAAGAACCTGCGGCCAATGCACCTCCGCTTGAGCCAGAGCAGGCTGATCCGCAGCCAGAGCCTACGCCTATCCCAGAACCGAAAGCTGAGGCAGAACCCACTCAGCCGGAACCCACTCAGCCAGAACCCACAGATAGCTCAGATGTAACTAAACCTGCTACTCTTCCCCTACAACAACCGATACGCAGCGTTTGAGAAATTGGCTATCAGAGCTGAGACAGGCTCGTCAGCGCTCCAGGCAAGCCACGAATTCCGGAGGCGCTCCAACCAGAACATCGGGCGGGGGCAGTTCCAGCAACTCAGGTGGCACAAACCCAGGTAGCACAAACTCAGGTAGCACAACAGGCGGCACGGGCACGAGTGTCCCAGGCGCAGGATCGGGTAGCTCGACGGCTGTTGGGCCAGGGCGACCTGGTTTAGGCGCAGGTGGCAGCAATGGCAATGATAATGGTGGAGGAGAAAGCGATCGCCCCACTCGCAATAGCGGCTCCCGTCAAGTTTCTTGTCGGGGTTGTGATTTTGATTATCCAGAAAGTGCCAATGGCGTAGAAGGAACGGCTACAGTGAGAGTTGAAACAGATGACCGAGGACGGGTAGTATCTGTAACATTATCTGGGTCTAGCGGTAACGCTGAGCTTGACCGTGCCGCACTAGAACAAGCTCGTGAGCGAGTGCGGTTGAGGGGAGCAAGGGCAGGTGAGAGTTATCCGATTCAAGTTGACTTTGTGCAGCCGGGTTCCGATGCCGATCGCCGCAGCACGAGAACGGGGCAATCGCCGGACTGTGACAGTGCCCAATCCTGAACCGGCTGCTTCTACTCCACCTGCATCTCCTGCAACCGCTGCTAACGAGACGCTCACACCAGAGAGTCCTGCTAGAACGCTAGAGCCAACTCCGCAGCCCGTGAGTTCGCCCAGCACGACTGAAGCAGGATCAGCGACAACATCTCCGCCTACAACGTCCTCACCTACAAATCCTGCCAATCCAGAGCTTGAACCTGAACCTGCTTCCCCTGCTCAACCCACGCCGGAATCAATTTCAGAGCCAGAACCCGTTTCAGAAGCAGAGCCAGCATTTGTGCCAGGACCGGCTCCAGAACCCGAACCCGCTCCCGTGTCCGAACCCATTCCGGAGCCAGAACCCATTCCGGAGCCAGAACCGGTTCCCATCCCTGAATCGAGTGCTGCCCCTATACCGACTCCGGCAGAGTAACCCGGTGTGCAAGTAGGGCTTGCCCCAGCAATTGCAATATCAGCGGTTGGGACGGATGCAAGAAAAAGTGGTCGCCTGGAAACCTGTGTAGGGAGAAAGCCTCAGTTGTCTGCTGTTGCCAGGCTGCCAATTCTTCATAGCTAGCTTCGGGATCTTGTAAACCGCCTAAAGCAGTGATGGGACAGTTCAAAGGCGGTTCTGATACATACCGATAGGTGTCAAGAGTAGTAAAGTCTGCTCTCAGCGTTGGTAGGAGTAATTGCATCAGGTCAGTATTGTTCAAGACTGCTTCAGGAGTGCCATTGAAGCGGCGGATTTCTGCAAGAAACTGCGGATCGGGCAGGGCATGAATGGGCGGATCAGGATCGGGGATTTGCGCCGCACGATGGGCAGAGATAAACAGATGAATCGGTTGGCGCTGCTGCTGTTGGCGGAGTAAGCGGGCTAACTCAAAGCTGACCAAGCCCTCCCATACTGTGCCCAAGCAGGCAAAGGGTTTG
>JAAUOQ010000033.1 GCA_012034795.1 Leptolyngbyaceae cyanobacterium CRU_2_3 | reverse complement strand
TGACCGGTTTACTCCTGTGTGGCCCTGTAATAGCCACTACACGGATAGTGGCTGAATCACCAAATCAATCGGCACAACTGGGAACCCTTGTTCATGCTGCTGTTGCCAGACCAGCAGAGGATGACGGAGTTGCCGTAACGTAATCGATTCAGCAACTCCTGTAGGCAAACCGACACCCAGATCTGCCGTGGCTGCATTGGCTGTTGTTGCAAAATCAATAAATCGAGGTGGATTTGCCCCTAACCAGAGAGAATAGCGAGCACGAGCGGTTGCCAAATCTAAAAGAGTAACGATCGCCAGCAGTTTTTCCAGGTCAGGCTGGACGGCACCGACTTGCTCCGTCAACACTCGCCGCACCGCTTCTTCTTCTACTTGCTCTTGGCGTAAAAGCTGACGAAGATGGTTGCCGTGATGGACGATGGTATGAGGCTCTACATAGAGCGTGGCACCACTGGTAGATGTATCGTGAACAATGCCAGGAATTGCATCTTTGTGGGTGGCTTTGACGGGAATCACGAAGCGATCGCCCCGTTGGGTGATCAGTGGTTCTTGAACCGCGTTAGACTGCCGCTGTAACAAATTTTGTAGCAGATTTTGAATGCGATCGCGTACTTGTCGCAGATTGGCTCGGATGCCTTCCAGCTTGGAGCTAGCCCGGTTTTCAACCTGGCCGCGATCGTCAATACAGCGATGGATTTCTTGCTCTAGCTCAGGATAAGTGCGTAGATCTGATACAAGCTGCGTTAAAACAGGCAAATTCGACTGGTTATCAATCACTCGACGAAGTTGCCTAGCCCCAGCCAGGGTTGTGGCAATCTGTAGTAGCTCGTTGCCCGATAAAATCCCCTGGAGGGCTGCCCGCTCTAAAGCATCACCAATGTCATGAATTCCTTCAAACGACAGTCCACTGGTTAGCTCACTTTCCAGCCGATACACTTCTTGGGTTTGGGCAAGCAGATCTTGGCTGGCTTGAATGCGATCGGGAATTCTTAGTGTTCTGGCAGCTAAAGCTCCCAATTTTGTAGCAGAAAATGTCGATAGGTGCTGACACAGTCGCGACCATTCTAGTAGTTCTAAAGTTTCGGCTTGAATCAAAGTGGTTGATCACCAGAGATGAGCAGATTCACAGATGGAAATGGCTTTTACTATTCTATCGAAACCCAAGAATTGGCGCAGGTGCAAGATTAAAGATAGAAAAACCTGAAAGCAGGCTATCAGCCCTCAAAGCTTAACCAGATTTAATGTGGTGATTAAGACTATTTAATGTCGCTATGGGATTTTGTGGAGATCGTAGAAGTGAAAAATTCGGCACTACGTATTTCTCGTTACGCATTAACTTTTTCAGCATTATTGGTTCCCTAAACTTATGCCTACGACTCTTCAGATTCTTCATTCCTCTGACTTCGAGGCCGGCACACCTGCCATTGATGATGCAGTCCGCTTTTCTGCAATTCTCAACTATTTTAAGACTGCAACCACAGGCACTTATGCAGTCTCACCCACGGTTCTGGCGAACACTCTGACGCTGTCTTCAGGAGACAATTCGATTCCAGGCCCTTTTCTTTATGCTTCGAGTGATCCAAGCCTGAATGGCATTGGCGGATTAGGGACATCTACGAGTCCCCTGATTGGTCGGGCAGATGTGGCCATCCTCAATGAATTCGGTATCCAGGCTTCCGTAGTAGGAAATCATGACTTAGACTTGGGGGTGCGGCAGTTCGGGGATGCCTTACGGTTAGGCAGCGGTAGCCCAGGTGCCAATTTCCCTTACCTCAGCAGCAACCTAGACTTTAACCCGGAGATTGCAACCGGCAACTTACGAGCCACCGATCTCGCCACGAACCAAGCGACTGCTGAAGCCAGCACAATCAAAGGGAAACTGGCAGAAAGTTCTGTAATTACCGTTGCGGGCGCAGACGGCATTGCTGGTACCGCCGATGATCAGAAAATTGGCATTGTGGGAGCAACCACACCTACCCTGCGCCAAATTACTTCTTCGGGCCAAATTACAGTGTTGCCTGCCAACCCCGTTGACTACGTCGCTTTGGCGGCGGAAATTCAGAAATCAGTGGATGCCCTGACTGCCACTGGCATCAACAAGGTGATTTTGCTGGCGCATATGCAGCAATTCAACATTGAGCGCGATGAATTGGCTCCACGACTCAAAGATGTAGACATCATCATTGCGGGCGGTTCGCACACGCTGCTCACCGATGCTAACGATACGCTGCGGGCAAGCGACGCTAGTGGCGGTGCCTACCCCATCACCCGGACTTCTGCCACAGGTCAACCCCTGCTTGTGATCAACAGCGCTGCCAACTATGAGTATGTGCCGCGATTGGTCGTGACCTTTGATGACAATGGCATTATTGACCCTACCAGCCTCAATTCAACCCTGAATGGCTCTTTTGCCACCGATGAAGCAGGGGTCGATCGCGTCTATGGTAGCGATGTCAATCCTAGAGAGAAAGCCAATGCCAACGTGGTAGCGATTACGGATGGGCTACGCAGAGTGATTTCTGACAAAGACAACCTGACCACGGGCAAAACGACTTTCTTTTTGAATGGCGATCGCAACTTCGTTCGGACTGAAGAGACCAACCTAGGCAACCTCACGGCAGATGCTAATCTTGCCTACGCTAAGCAGATTGATCCAACTGTTGTTATCTCCCTGAAGAACGGCGGTGGTATCCGCGACAACATCGGCGTCGTTCCCTCCACAGGCGGCAACCAGGCTGTGGAGAAATTGCCCCCTCAGCCCAACCCTCTCGCACCGAACAAAACCACGGGAGATGTTTCGCGTTTAGATATTGAGAACTCTCTGCGTTTTAACAACGCGCTATCACTTGTCACCGTCACGGCATCGCAACTCAAAGAACTGCTAGAAAACGGCGTGTCCGGAGTGAGAGCAGGTGCGACTCCAGGGGCTTTCCCACAGGTTTCGGGGCTAAAGTTCAGCTTTGACGCTACTAAGACCGCCCAAATTTTGGCAACCGACGGCACCATCACCACACCAGGACAACGGATTCGCTCGCTGGCGATCGTCAATGACCAAGACAAGATCGTTGATGTCATCGTGGAAAATGGTGCAGTTGTGGGCAACCCTAGTCGCAGTTTTCGGATGGTGACACTCAACTTTCTGGCAGGTACCACCCCAACCGCAGGCGGCGATGGCTATCCTTTCTTCCGATTTATCCGAGAAAACCCGTCTCTGGCTAATCGAATTGATCTAACGGGTGAAACCACCACAGATCTGAACGGCAATGGCAGAATCGACCCTGCTGTCGCTCTGCCCACTGGCAAGTTCACCTTTGCCGCCAATGGCACCGAACAGGATGCCCTCGCCGAATACCTCGGACAAATTGGCAGCTACGGCGAGAAAGATACTGCGGCTACTGAAGATGTCCGAATTCAAAACCTCAGCGTTCGTAGCGATGCTGTCCTCAGTGGCGGACGTCAGGTCAATGGGACACGGGGCAACAATCGGCTGAGCGGTAATGTGGGGGATGATGTGCTTGTCGGGTTAGGCGGTAATGATTTACTGCGGGGCTTAGGCGGCGATGACGACATGGACGGAGGGACAGGCAACGACACCCTGAACGGGGGGGGAGGCAACGACATGCTGAAGGGCAGCAGAGGCAACGACAAACTACTAGGGGGAACAGGCAGTGACACTCTAGATAGTGGTATTGGCGATGACGTTATCACTTGCGGTAAAGGTCGGGATGTAGTAGTGCTGGAAACGGGTAAAGGCGATGACTGGGTGAGGGATTTCCGCGATCGCCAAGACACCTTCGGTCTGACTAAAGGCTTATCCTTTGGCAAGCTAACCATCGAGCAATCTGGGCGCAATACCCTGATTAGTTTCCGCAATGACTTGCTGGCCACTTTACGGAATGTGGATGCAAGCGACCTGACTAAAGCCGATTTCCGTAGCCTAACCTAGCGAAGAGGAACTGAAGCAAAGTCCCCCTTTTAATCAGGGGGAACTTAAAAGTTTTAGCTGAGGAGATCTGGTTGGCTAAAGAAACTCATTGAACAGGAGATTCAGCAGGTGTAGGTACCTCCAGGGCAGGTTGCACTGGACTTGTTGGAGATGAGACGGGGTTGGGAATGATGACTGGCGGAGAAACAGTGGGGGTACCCAGAATACTAGGGTTGCCCATGTCGAACACACCCGCGATACAAGCAATCATGTAAGTTGCCAAAGTGCCCGCAAACAGAGCTTTCCAGCCTAACCTCACAATCTCTCTCCGGCGCAAGGGAGCCAGAGCCACTGTACCCCCTAAAAAGATACCCAGTGCAGCCAAGTGAGCAAACCCAGAAAGGGCATAGCTGATTATAACCACTGCCCGGCTGCTGAGGGTTCCCGCAGCCGCAGCCACACCCAAAGCTTGGTAAGGCGGAATAGCCGTCTCAAATAGCCGACGTCCGATCAGCACAGAAGCTTGCCAAAGCTCACTCCACTCCAGCGAAATGCCCGTCAGTACGGTTAAGGGCAGGAAAAGTGCTCCCAAGATATTTCGTAGGGTCAGGATCTGGAACCAGCCCCCTAGAGGACTGGGTAAGCTGGCTAGCAATCCAAAGAATTGATTGAGCAAATAAACCAGTCCGAGAATCAAAATGACAACACCGGCGATCGTCACTGCCATTCTCGTACCATCCAGCGCTCCGCCAATGGCTGCATCCATCGGGCTGTTGCGCTCGCTCGATTCTCCGGCACTTTCTTTAGCGCCATTGCCCTCGTAATCAGCGTAAGGGCTGCGATCAGACAGGGCACTACCCACAGGAACAGTCAGGGGAATATGGGTTTCTGGCACTAGGATTTTGGAGAGAACAAAGCAGGCTGGAATTGCCATCACAGAAGCAGAAACCAGATGCCCTAAAATATTGGGAAATATGGGGCGGAGAAAACTATCGTAGATTGCCAGGGTCGAAGAAGCGGCTGTACCAAAGCAGCACGTCAGAATGGTACAAAGCTCACTGCGGGTCATCCTGGAGAGATATTGCCGTACAACGATCACCGCTTCCACCCCGACAAAATATTGGCGATGCTGCTCAGGGTTTCTGCGCCGCTCAGCCGCATGATGCTATAGAAAATTTTGGCGCAGAGATTCGTCAGTCCCTGGATAATTCCTAAGCTGTGGAGCAACGCCATTAGTCCAGAGAAGAAGACCACGGCAGGCAAAGCTCGGAACGCGAAGACATAGCTCAACTGAATCCCACAGAAGCCCGGAATCACTTGAGCTGATCCAGATGCACAGACACCGTTTGGCGTCAAAGGCGAAAGCAAGGTAGGTTCCTGCCCTGGTAGTGGCACTAGGTTCTCGCCAAAAATAAACCTTGCCCCTGCATCTGCCGCATCAAATACGACATTGAGAACGCTGCTAAATCCTTGCAGCAAGTCCCTGATTGCAGGCTCTGCGAACACCAGAAATCCCAGCACAAGTTGGAGCAGAATCCCGATGATCACCACTCGCCAGGGAAAATATTTAGAGCTACGGTTTTCGGAAAATAGCCAGGCGATCGCACATAGCCCAAAAATCCCAATGAAGGAGATGACATTCAGGAAACTCATAAAGATAAATCCTTTCTAACTGCTGATAATAAAGCGGCATTTAAGAATAAAGGTTGCTGACCGGGGCAAAGCCCTGCCTGGACGAAGGATCTGGCTGGAATGATCATGATCAGGAAAACAAATAACAAGAAGGAAAGGACAAAATGCACATCCCAGACTTTAGATCCCCATAAAAATAGTATTTACAGAGAATACCTAAAAATTTTCACTTCGGCGCAACCAGGTTTCGCGAAACGCCTAAGTTTTCTGAAGTATCAATGTAGGATAAGGGTAATTCCTCTCAATTGCCTGATGCATGGATGCTTTTGCTCCTAACCCACCTGACTGGACAGAATCTGCCGTCCACGCCCATGAGTTTTGCTGCCCCACCTGTCGGGCGGTGTCCTTAGAAGCAGAACAAGTCTGGATTAATCGCCGCTCGCCTGTCTTCACCGAAGATCATCGTCGCAAATGGCAAGAATTTTACCGTTGCCAGTGCGGTACAGTATGGTGGGGTTGGAGTGGCGATCGCCCTCCCACAACTTTGAAAAAGCCTGATCTGCCGTCGCAGTCTCCCTGGGAAAACCAAAACTCATTTGATCATTAGGTTTTTCGTCCGCTGGTTTTCCGTCCACCGTGCTTTAGCCTGTCCTGTGACTCCTGCCGATCGCGAAACCATCCATTCTCTCGTCCAGCTTCAACTGCAAGCCTTTCAAGATGGCAATGCAGCAGAGGCATTTTCGTTTGCTAGTCCATCCATTCAAGCCCAGTTTGGTACGCCCGAAACCTTTGTGGACATGGTAAAAACAGGCTATCCATCTGTCTATTGTCCGCGATCGGTGGTATTTGAAGAGATTACGATGGTGCAGGGTTTGCCTGCTCAAAAAGTCATGCTGATGAGTGCCGAAGGTGAGCTAGTCCGGGCAATTTACCTGATGCAGCAACAGCCCGATGCAAGTTGGCGCATTCACGGCTGTTTCCTGATTCCAGTAGGTGGAAAAACGACAGGCTAGCTGAGAGCGACTGGCTTGCTCCGAAGAATCTCGGATGACTGGACTCAAGAGATTTGCCTACAACAGAAACATAATCGTGGGTGCAGAAACCAGAGTCATTTCAAATTGAGGACTTTACAGGATTGGGAAGAACATTTTCCCTCCTCCTCTGGTCTGCAATCGATCGCTGAATTGGACAGAACACTGACAGGCTAACGCCTGAAGCAATGCAACCAAAGCCTGTTTTGCAGGCTAAAGATAATTTTTCCAGAACACTTGCCATCAGGAGCTTAGCTGACGTAACGCTCAGGTGCAGCTTGGATTCTTGCGTGGATTCTCCGTTGAACTTTATCAAGTTTTAGCAAATAGGAATATTTCAGTCATGGTTTTCTCAGAACCAACCCAGAGTCATGCTAATGCATTCACTCAGCAAGCTGTTATGCCTCCCTTTGCAGATGTAGGGTATGTGGCTTTAATGCACATGACTTTAAGAGAAGGCGATCGCCCAAATGCTATCCAGCGCGGCACCGCCCAGAATGATCTGATGCGAGGCAGTCAAGGGAACGATACGTTGCTGGGGTTGAGGGGCGCTGATCATCTGTATGGCGATCGCGGCAACGATATCTTGCGGGGTGGTGCTGGGGCTGACCGGCTCACAGGCGGACGCGGTAAAAATTATTTGGCGGGGGATGGCGGCAATGATCAGTTGGTCGGAAGCGCTGATCATGATGTTCTGGTAGGTGGAAAGGGCAACGACCGACTAGAGGGCAGGGGTGGCAAAAATCTCCTCACAGGCGGCACAGGCAAAGATACATTTGTGTTGAGCAAAAAATTTGCAGGGGCGATCGCCTCAGCCAGCGGGATTCAGGATTTCACGAGCGGACAAGATCTGATCCAACTGGTGGATCTGAAGTTCACCGATCTAGCCATTACTCAAGGGAAGGGATCTGAAGCAGACATTGTACTCATTCAAAATCAAGCCACAGGCGAATATTTAGTGAGTTTGGCAGGGATGCAGAGCCGCCTGCTCAAAGCCACTGATTTTTTAGACGCGACTCAAGTCACTCAAGTCACTCAAGTGACTGATCCGGCTGATTCAGGTGATCCAGCCATCCCTGAAGCTAACCCAGCGATCGCGTCCCTCAATTCCAATCCCATCCAGTTTTTGCCGAGTGATAGTGAGACAGCGATCGCTACCCGTGGCGCAGCCCATATCCAACTGGGCACGCAGACAATCTACATTGGCACACAGCAAGTGAGTAGCAATAATCAAAATCCTATCATCGTCAGTTTTGACAGCAGCAATCCTAAAAATCGCTGGACTCAGACTGAATATGAGGTCACAGGCGCAGATGGGCGGGGCTACGGTTTATTCTGGAGTGGTCAAAGTTTCTATGCTGTCTTTAGTGTTGATGGTACTCAAGGCACTCCCGACCAAGACTTTCGGCGCGTGAGTTCGGGTGCAACCCAATCCTGGTTGAGGAGTTATGGAGCAGGCGGCGGACCCAAAGTGTCCGTGTTGGCCAGGCTGAATTTGTCCACCGGAGACATGACAGAAGCAGTTTACCTGTCGGCAGTTCTAAGCAGTGGCAAGAGCAATAGTTTGGCGATCGCTCATCTATCAACGAATAGAGCAGGTAATCTAGTGATCAATGCCCAGTCGTACTATGCTCCCCGTCGTCCTGATGGGCAAGCCATGACTCAAATGACGCCTGGTAGTTCACCTTTCAACTACACCCTAGAGATCACACCCGATCTTAAAACAGTGGTCAACACAGCAGCGATCGGCTGGCAATAGCTAAGTCAGTAAGATCCCTAATCCTGGTTTTACCCAAGCGCGAAGCGCTATAAGCGCCATAAGAGATAGAGCATGCCCAGCCAGTGCGCGGAGATCGAAGATGTGCCACTGGGACTGAACCTGAGTCAAAGTTGCTAAAGCCATCCCTTACCCGCTAGACTAAGTATCAATCTTGTATTAGCCTGCTCAAGGCTCGTCAGGAATCTAATCACGGGATGTAGCGCAGCTTGGTAGCGCACTTCGTTCGGGACGAAGGGGCCGCTGGTTCGAATCCAGTCATCCCGATTCTACAAGAATCAATGATAGAGAGGGTTCCGGGATTTAACCCGCTCCATCAACCAATAGTGAGTGTTAATTGCCATCCCCTTTTGCGGATCAGGCGTGGACATGTGTTGTCCTGACGCTCGACCCCAAAAGAGTTACTCTGTATACAGCCGTCAATAGGATAATCTGACGAAGTGCTGCAAGATTCCCCTGAACCCAGAGAACTTCCCATCCGGTTTCTTCCCTTTCAAGGCAGTAGGGGGATCAAACCTAGGAGAAACGAACGGGGAACTAATGCCTAGAAAATTGGGTGGGTGGTTATGGTTATTTGTGATTGTTACTGCCGCAGTGATCACGCATTTAGATCGATGGCATTATGACACTCTGAAAGGGACGCAAGACATCTACTATTTGTGGCAAGAGGGTCAAAGATTGCTCAATTGGGAAAATCCCTATGCCAGAGTTTTGCTGGGAAACATGAGCGAAAATCAGAAGTATTCTACCTATTTCCCGGTATTTTACTTGCTTTCCAGCCTGACTCAGCTATTAGGACTGAAAGACTATGCCCATTGGATTTATTTTTGGCGTTCCATATTTTTAATCTTTAATATTGGCATTGGATCGCTGCTATTTGGCATTTTTGCTCGTCGTCAATTGTGGGTATTGGCTTGTTTCTCGGCTTGTTTTTGGCTATTTAATCGCTGGACAATCTATGTGACAAAGGTGGCTCACATAGATTTTATGCCTATATTTTTTCTAGTCCTTTCCCTGATAATATTTCGTCAACATCAATGGATAGCTTTGCTGCTGTTTAGCTTATCTCTTGGAATCAAACAAATTGCCATCTTTTTAGCGCCTGTCTACCTGATTTGGGTTTGGCAATCTACCCAGAAACGCAAACTTCAAACGCTTGTATGGGCTGCGGTTGGCGATCGCCAGTATCCCCCTTCTCACGTCACTGCCTTTCATTGTTTGGAATGCAGAAGGCTGGAGCAAATCTATTTTATTTTCTGCTAGCAGAGAAGTAGCCAATAGTTTCAATGCCCCTAGCTTGTTTAAAGAAACCGTAGGGCTACGATTTCTGCCGACCTTGGTGTTGATGACCTTAATTTACGCTAGTGTAATGAAACGCCAAATGGGTGCCTACACTACTGCACTGCTTACCCTGTCTGTCTTTATCAATTTCAACGCTATATTATTTACGCAATATATGTGTTGGATAGCCCCGTTTATTCCACTGACCGTTAGTGATTTGATCTCTCGTGGCGATCCAGATCATCATAAAATACCCTGATGTTTAACCGGGCCCGCTTCCTCCTTCGTCTTGATTTTGGCTATGCGTCCTCGACAAAGTTTAATTGAGCTATTCTCCACATTTTTGCAGTTTGAAGATGATCGCTTCCGCAATTGGGTGACGGAGGGACGGTTGCGGCGCAGTATGGAACGACAATTGCAGCAGGCTCAATCCAGAGCAGCCTCTCAAAATTTTGGGCCCTCTATTGGCATAAAATTTGGCAGGCTGAAACAGAGCAGCTAGCAGATTTAGCCAAGGGGCATTTAGCTGCCTATGTGCAGGAGCCTTGCTACTGGGCAGCCCAAAAAACAGCCGAAAGTTTTGCCAACTCACAGTTGACGCTGGCAGATTGTTTTCAGATGGCGATCGCTCAGGTGGATAAAGTCCTGAAGGGGTTTGACGCTCAGCAGGGCTTTAATTTCAAAAGCTATGCCAGCGCCACTTTGAATAGCCTGATTCGGGAAACACTGCGGCAGCGCCAAGAAGTAGACATCTGCACCGATTGGGCCCTGTTGCGGAAGCTGAGCCAAAAACGGTTGGTTGAAGCATTACAGAGTGCCGGAGCTACAAAGGAGGCGATCGCCAGTTATGTTCTGGCGTGGACAGCGTTTAAATTGCGGTATGTGCCGCAGCAGGCACTAGGAACGCGGAAGTTGCCCAAACCAGAGCCGCAGACCTGGGAAGCGATCGCTCAGTATTACAATGCGGAGCGATCGAGCTTGCCTGCTGGCTCACCCGCCACCGCAAAAGTCACAGCAGAAATCTTGGAGAAATGGTTGGCGGCTTGTGCCAAGGCGGGCCGAGCCTACCTGTATCCCAATGTGATCTCGATTAATACCCCGAAGCCCGGCCAAGAATCGGCAGAGTTGCTGGATGATCTGGCAGAAACAGCAAAAACCCACTCGCTGCTCACCGAGTTGATTGCTGAGGAAGAAGCCGAATCCCGAAAATTTGGCGATCGAAACTCGGAGCCATTCTCACCACTGCAATTTGCCAGCTTGAACCCCAACTTCAGCAGTTAATTCAATTGTACTATGCTGGAGAACTCACACAGCAACAGATTGCCGAGCGGTTGCAAATGAAGCAGTACACAATTTCCCGCCGCTTGACCAAGGCTCGCGAAGAACTGCTCAAGGCACTGGCAATCTGGGGACAGGAGACAATGCATATCGTGCCCACTTCCGACGTATTAAAGTCTACGAGTGCGGCGCTGGAAGAATGGCTGAGGGCGCAGTATGGGAAGGGTGAAGAGGTGTAGAGATCTGAGCGTGAAGGGAGAGAGCCGTGAGCTATCGGTTGGAATTTTTTGAGCCGACTCAAGTGGGGTTGGAAATTGATGCGACGATACAGGCACAAGCCTGGCAGCAGAGTCGAGCATTTGCCACGGCAGCCAGCCAATGGAACGCCTATGTGAATCAGTTATGCTTGCAGACTATGTTGGCATGGTTGCAGCAAGATTACGATCCGCAGGCAACTTCACTGCCCAATGCAGCCGCTTTAGACAGCTATTGGGAAGTCGTGAACGGCGCAGTCATTGCCTTTGCGGGTCGGCGGCTGGTGCTTGTGCCCTCAGAGGCGATCGACTGCGATGAGCTACGAGTTTCGCAAGAATGGGTAGATATTCCCAATTGGATCGGCGATTACTACGTGGCCGTACAGGTGAATGAAGATGAGGGTTGGCTGCGGCTACAGGGATTTACCACCCATCGGCAGTTAAAGGAACGAGGGCGCTATGATTGGCGCGATCGCACCTACTGTCTAGAGCCAGCAGATCTGATCCCAGATTTTGGAGCACTGTGGGTCTCGCGTCAGTTGGCTCCCGATGAAGTGACCAGGGCCGCTTCCACGCCATCAGTATCCACCCCATCAATGGCAACGCTTTCAACGGTGCAGGCAGAAAATTTGATTGAGCGCTTGAGTCATCCAACCTTGAGTCATCCAGATCCTCGACTGGCAATCCCCTTTGAGCAGTGGGCAGCATTGATGTCGCATGGGGGCTGGCGACAAACCCTTACTGAGCGACGACGCGGATTGCCAGAGCAGCGATCGCTACTCCAATGGCTGCGATCGGGCATCCCCATCTGGGCGAGTCAGGCTGGCTGGGGGCAAGTGGAAATTCAGTTAGCCGCAGGTGGGCGTGGCGAAGCTGCCAGTCTGGAGCATGCCTTAGCCCAGCGGTTGACGATTGCCCATCAACCGTATGAATTGCAGGTGGCTCAGGTCGATGCGGCAGCCAATATTTGGCGATGGACGCTACGGAGCTTGACCGCCGGAGGGATGATTCCAGCCGGGTTTGCCTTACGGCTACTCACAGAAGATCTGCAACCGTTTGAAGGGAATGAAGATCGGGCAACAGCAGCGATCGAGTTGCTGTTGATTGAAATTGTTTTAGAGCCAGGTGAAGGAATTGTTTGGGAAATTGAACCGCAGCCAGATGCCTATGAGCGGGAAATTTTCCGATAGATGCGGTAAATTGGCAAATGACTTGTGACAAATTGCTGTGACAGGTTGCTCGTAACTGAATCTGCAACCATCCAACCCCATTTGCATGAACGCTCACCTCAAATCCATTTTTCTACGGGACTTCTATTCGGAACAGTCTTCGGGCTTCTGTCAAATGCTTTGCCGACCCAAGCTGCAACTGCTATTCCCGAAGCAACTGCGGCTGCCAGAGCCACCCAACGGCAACAGCAAGTGCAGCAAATTCGCCCCGATAATTACGATCTGAGCCGCCACCCCCTCAGCGATTGGGGATTTTGGCGGAATTTGCTCTGGACAACTGCGGTCGTCGAACCCCAAGCACCTCAAGCGGAGTTTGTGTCAACCAGCCTGGCTCAAATGTTATCGCTCACAGCACGGGGTAACCTGACCAGTACCCAGAAGCGCACTCTCGATATGGCAATGGCGATCGCCAACCAGCTTTATCTCAGCGACCCCAACCTCTACGCCGGTATCGGACAACAATTTGCCCAAACCATCGCCCAAAGTCCAGATGCCTATTGGGTATCGATCGCCCTATCTGCGCTCTCAAAAGGCAGTTCAACAACCCAGCAGCGCCAGCAGTGGGTCGATCTCGTGCGTCAACGATTTCCCAACTGGACTAATGATGTGTATTTGTATGCCACCCTGCGTGAAGTAGAAGCGATCGACAATCCGGTTCCGTTGCCACCCTTGGCAGATTTGTTAAGCTGGTCGATCGCCCCAAACCAGCCTCAGATGTATGTGTTTTGTCGCCCCGATCGGGGTGTCCTCTGTCAAGCCATCTTGAAAGATCGGCAAGGCAATTTTGTGCAAGAAAATGGGCAGCTTTGGTCTGTACCTCTGGCGTTGCGATCGCTCCACAACCTTGCCCCTATCTTCCCTAGAGGTCAAACACCGCAAGGAATCTACCGGATTGAAGGCACCACTCCTCAGCCTGATACTGAGTATTTCCGGGCCTTTGGCTTATTTTCACTGGTCAATTTATTCATTCCTTTTGAATCGGGCGTGCGGGCGTTTATTCCAGGACAACCCGGACAGTTACCCGGCAATCTCACTGCCTACCAACAGCTTTTACCTACCTCCTGGCGCAACTATTTCCCAATCCAGCAGACCTATTGGGCTGGTAAGGCCGATCGCGATTCTTTCCGCATTCATGGCACAGGCGAAGCTCCGACTTTTTTCAGCAGTAATAGCCGCTATCCCAATAGCCATACCTGGAATCCTTCGATCGGTTGCTTGTCTGCATTAGAACTCTACGATGAGTCAGGACGCCTGCAACAGGCAGACATGCCCAAAATCCTCAATGCTTTGACTGCTGCCGGAGGGCAAACTCTCGCAGGCTATCTGATTGTTGTGGATGTCCCTGGCGGAGAGATGCCTGTTTCGCTGGAGGAAATTACTGGAGTCGTGGCGGGTGCAACCTCGCCAAGGCCAAAACCGAATTAACCCTCTCAGTCTGTGAAGCATCGATTCAAAACCTCTATGAGTCAGGTGCATCGCTCATTTGACCTGTTTGCTGCCCATGCCTGCTCTCTATGCCTGTGATCTCGTTTATGAAATAGTTTACATTTCGTAAATATTCTGTTACATTTATTTACATAAGGTTGAATAACAAACAGATTAAGGAGACAGCCATGAGAAGCGGTGTTGTGACAGAAGAGCAAGGCAGACAAAATATCTATGCGATCGAGCCTCAAGTTTACGTAGATGTTCAGTCTCGCGCTGGCTTCACCCCCTACGCCGAGATGCTAAACGGACGCCTGGCTATGATTGGCTTCGTTTCTATGCTGGTATTAGAGGCCATCACGGGTCACGGCTTAGTGCAGTTGTTCTCCAATCTGTAGTTGATTCTCCAGCCTGCAATCAAGCGAGTGCTTCATTTGCTATTGATTTTCTGAAGTTTTATCTCCCATAATGCTGAGCCTTAGCCGTCTTGACGCTAAGGCTTTTTTTGTTTTTAACTGGGTCATCAGTTAAATCTTTAAAGATTTGCATAACCTCCTGGTTTAGTCTTGCCGTTCGATCACCAGAGAGCGGCATAATGGGCTAGAAGTTGTGTTAGTCAAACCAGACAGAGACATCTCGTGAAATATTTTTTCCTATCAGACGGTTGGAGTGTTGGGAGAGTCTGGGAGTTTGGTGGGTTGTGGAACGAGGCATCTTGGCGGCGTAAACCCGAAATTCATCAAACTAGCCTGTGCATCTGGGAGAACAGCGAGAAGCTATGGCTGTATCGCGTGGAAGAAGCAGTTTTGATGGTGGAGGTGAAACCCACCGGCGGAACCCTTGAAAATTCTGTGACTCGCACCATTGGACAAGTTGTCTTGAAGCGGTTGATCACGGCCGACCAAGCGATCGATTTGCTCTCTAAGGCAGACACTTTTGCCAACGCAGTCGAATCGTAGAGAAATCTGGCAAAGGAATTTGGCTTGAATTAGCCACTAAATCCTCTAAAATCGGGGAGTCTAAAAATCAATAGAACTCCTGTGTTAGCCGCTTTACTCTACGGTCAAGAAGATTTGCGCTTAGAAGAGATTGCCGAACCCACCGCATCGGCAGGGGAAGTTGTGATCCAAGTTGGAGCCGCGACTACCTGCGGCACTGATCTAAAAGTTTGGCGGCGGGGTGGACACGCCAAGATGCTGAAGCCACCCACTCTGTTTGGGCATGAGGTTGCTGGGCGCATTGTTGCAATCGGGGCAGGTGTCAGCCATTGGCAGGTGGGCGATCGCGTCGTTGCTAACAATTCTGCCCCTTGTCTGGAGTGCTTTTTTTGTCAGAGGCAAGTGTATTCACTCTGCACGAATCTCAGCTTCAATAACGGCACTTTTGCCGAATATCTCAAAGTGCCTGCCCCCATTGTTCAACGCAACATGCTGCCCATCCCTGAAGACGTACCCGATGCCATCGCTGCGATGACCGAACCTCTCGCCTGCGTTTTGCATGGAGCCGCCCGATCGAATGTGAAACCCGGCGATCGCGTGGCTTTACTGGGCGATGGAGCGATCGGGCTAATGTTTGCGGGGGCTTTGGTGCAACAGGGTGCAGAAGTTTTTTTGTTTGGTGGCAGTCAGGAGCGGCTGAAAGTAGGAGAAGCCTTTGGTGTTAGCCAGACCTTTAACCATCATCAGATTGAGGATTTGCCAGGAGCGGTCAAGTCTTTGACCGATGGCTGGGGAGCGGATGTGGTAGTAGAAGCGACCGGATCGCCTGCGGTGTGGGAAGTGGCGATCGCATGTGCCCGCCCTGGAGCCACTGTGAATTTGTTTGGTGGCTGTCCTCGCGATACCACGATTACCGTCAGCACAGAACAACTGCATTACAGCGAACTCACCTTAAAGGGTGTGTTTCACAGTACGCCACAGTACGTTCGGGAAGCGCTACAAGTCTTGGCGAGTGGTGTACTCCCGTTTGATCTGTTGATTAGCGATCGCCAGCCGTTAAGCCAGCTAG
>JAAUOQ010000416.1 GCA_012034795.1 Leptolyngbyaceae cyanobacterium CRU_2_3 | reverse complement strand
CCTGGTATCTTAGTGTCTCTGTGCTTAAGCAGTTGATCTGGGCTAGGGTCGTTCACCAAAAGAGGCAATGATGCAACTCGCAGACGAGTGGCTAGAAATCGGCAAGATTGTTGGCGTCCAAGGTTTGAAGGGTGAGGTAAGAGTCTATCCTAATACCGATTTCCAGAGCGATTTGAGCAACCCGGCACCCGCTGGCTGCTGCGTCCAGGTGCCACGCAGCCAGAGGCGATTGCCCTAAAATCGGGACGTATATCTCGATGGGAAAGGGCTATATGTGGTTCAGTTTGCAGGGATTGGCGATCGCATTCAAGCCGAAGCCCTGCGAGATAGCCGAGTGCTGGTGCCAGAAAGCGATCGCCCCACCCTGGAGGCAGGAGAGTTTCATGTGTCTGATCTGATCGGTCTAGAAGTCTATGACCAGGTCACACAGCAGAGGGTTGGCATTGTAACAGAGGTATTTTCTGCGGGTAATGATTTGCTAGAGGTAGAACAACCAGGTCTGCTGGATAAACCTAAAAAAGTGCTGATTCCTTTTGTAGAGGCGATCGTTCCACTCGTGGATTTGGGGCAACGTCGGATTGAAATCACCCCACCGCCTGGCTTAATCGAATAGGCTTAACCGAATGGGCTTGACCGAGTAATAATGAAACCCGATCCGCATGATGAACCCAGCTAGGCAAAACTCTTCACCTATCGTCTCTACCTCGATGTCCATTGGGAAAAATCGTTGAATTATCGACTAGGGCTTGGCTGAAGTCTACAGACTGGGCCCGAAACAGATTGCATTGGCTTAAGTTCGTTTTGGTCAACTTTGCCCCTTCTAAATTGGCATTGCCCAGATCAGTACCCGCAAGATTAGCTTGCTTGAGGTCAGCGTTCCGCAAATCAGCACTCTGTAGATTAGCCTTGCTCAGATCAGCCCGCTCCAATTGGCAATGCGCTAAGTCAGCCCGCAAAAGTTTGGCTCCCTGAAGGTTAGCCTCTTTGAGGTTAGCAAGCTGAAGCCGTGCATGGCTGAGTTCTGCATCTTGGAGGTTAGTGTTGTGCAAATTGGCTCGACTGAGATTCACATACGGAAGATAAGCTTCACTGAGGTCACTTCCTGATAAATCAATGTCTTGTAAATCGACTTCAAATAAATCTATTTGGCTGAGGTCAACTTCCCGAAACTCTCGTCTCCCGTTTCTATACTCTCTTAAAAAGTCTTCACTATTTATTCTCTGCATACTATCTCTGGATCTTTTTAATTAAAAGCAAGCTTCTAGAACAGCACTGCTATTGGATTGAGTACTTATGCTTACTATTTATAAAAGTTTACGGATGCAGAGTCAGATTAGAAGAATACTTAAGTTTTTTTTCAACGTTTTAAACTAATTACAAAGATTCAAAGTTACTGACTGCGGCTAAAAGCAGCATGGATCTTTGCTGTCCAAGTCGTTGGACTGACCCAGGACAACCCTTCGCTGGTGCCAATCCAAATTTTGTTGCCCGTATCAGCGGAGAGAGCCAGAATCCGGCTAGAAGGTAAGCCTGCTATTTCACCCAAAATTTCGCCATTATAGTGATTGACGCGAAACAGACCGTTGCTAGTCCCAACCCACAAATTGCCTGCTTGATCAAACTGTACAGCGGTTACTTGTTTTCCTCGAAAAGCAGTCACCGATCGGGTTACAGTTCCCTGCTGAGGATCGACTACCACCAAGCCACTCGGTGTCCCGACCCACAACATGTTATCCGGGGCGATCGCTAGATCTTGAACAGTCTGTCCTGGCAGGTCACTGATAGTAAGCGAGACGAGAGCGCTGGCTGTGTCCACTTGGACTAGTCCGTTCAACGTGCCAATCCAAAGCTGTCCTTCAGGATCTTGCACCAGAGCATTAGCGCTAATGCCCGGCAGATCTTGTAGGGTTGTCATTAATAAGCCTTGATCAGGCTGAGAAGAGCTAGTCCGCGATCAGTACCTACCCAGAAGATAGCCTCGTTTATCGATCAGTAGGGATAGTACCCGGTTAGAGGGCAAAGAAAAGTTTTGAGCCGTAATTTCATGGCTGCGTGGATCAATTCGCTTCAAGCCTTCATAGGTCCCCACCCAAATTCGTCCTACCCGATCTTCGGCCAAGCTGCCAATGATTAAGTTGGGCAAATTGACTCGCGCGATCGTTCCACCAGTATTGGCATTGAGATGAACTAGTCCTTGCCAGGAGCCCACCCAGAGATTACCTCCAGCGTCCCGCTGGAGAGCAGGAACCCGATAATCGGCTGCTGGAGGCAATTGGGCTAAGAAGGGCTTAGATCTATCAGGCAAAGCTGAGGGCAGGGAATGTCCTAGTAGCGGCAGAGCCGCCATCCAAAGTGCAGCAGAACCTTGAAATAGCCGCCGAAATTGAGAATGAAACATCATAGATCGAGTGTTCAAATCTGACAAAAGAGCTTTGTACAAGACTGCTGCAAGGATACTGACGTTTGCACAAAAAACTGATAGAAAGAATCTAGAAGATCTAGACCTACAGCCGAGGAAAACTGAGACAATTCTCACCAAATGTACTTTCGTCAAGCTTTCCTCAACAAAAATTTGCACATCTTATCAGGAGTTGTTAGATTGCAGGGACAGATTGTGCTCCTCTCCTCACTCCGGTGGCTCCTTCCTATGAATCTTTTATTTGGCATCATTCCCTCTCCAACTCCTATGCAATCCAGATCGCGGGTCTATGACCTGAAGACTCGACTGGATTGGGGCAAACCCGCACTCACTATTATTGATATTCGCGATCGCCAAGAGTTCAACTGCTGCCGGATCACGGGTGCTGTCAATCTGCCTACGAATGAATTGGTCGATAGTGCCCTAGTGAATTTTGAGTTGAGCCGCGACCTCTACATTTATAGTGACGCGGATGAAGACACCCTATCGGCCGCTGCAAAACTTCGCCAAGCTGGGTTCTACAACGTTTCCGAGCTTCAGGGTGGCTTACCTGCCTGGAAGGCAATGGGCTATCAGATTGAATCAGGAACTCTAATGGGTTGCCAGTTTCAGTAGATCGTCAATGCTAACTTGCTCCCCTGTCCCCCACTTTTTAGGAGGATCTAGGGCATTGAACACCCGCGTCAAACACTTTTATGCACACCGTAGCTCAGTAGAGGGAGGTGATCCACACCCAACCTAGTAAGAATCACTACAGTGTTACTCTTCACTAAACCTATCTCTTAATCCATCCGTCGTTTATGCTGGATAAAATGGATTTAGAACCTGTTGAAGTTCGACCAAATGGCAGATTGCCCATGGGTTGAAGCATGGCATTAATGAGTCAAACTATCTCAATGGCAGGAGGTCGCTGTGAACCAAAATAGCTTTAGAAGTGGGCAATTTAACCTCTCTGGTTTGCGCTTCTGGCTTGTGCTGTTTGCAGCGATTTGGCTGCTAGGAGCGATCGGACTGGGCTGGTTGGTGAAGTCTTTGTTTATCCTGTTGGGGTTGTTAATTATTACGCCAATCATCGGCGTCCTGGTGTTCAGGTGGTGGCTCAAACGTAACCTGATAGTCGATAATTGCCCCGTTTGTGGCTATGAGTCAGCCGGGATTAATGGTACTCAAATGCGCTGCCCCAATTGCAGTGAGCCACTACGAATTGAGCAAGGGCAGTTTTATCGGCTGACGCCACCTGGAACAGTAGACGTGGAAGCCGTTGATGTTTCGGTCAAACAAATTGAGGATTGATCCAGGAGCGACAGTTTGATGCTCAAGCTACAGCAGGAGTAAGATTCATCTCACTCCTGCTGCAATTTTCTATTGCTGTTAAATACCTTTATTCCTGGTTGATGGATAGTGTGTAAGGGAAGCTGCCTTGGCTGCGATCGCCCACAAACACAGAGTAAGTGCCAGGTTGCCAAACTGCTGGGACTTCGATTGTGCCACCAGAACTGCCGTCTGCCATCCCACAGCGATTGACAGGACCAGTAATCCACAGCGTGATTTGCCCTTGTCCTTGCACTTTTAAAGCGGAGAGGCGTGGGTTGATTAACCACAATCACTTGGCTAGGTGTACCTGAAATGAAACCACATTGACTGGACTGAGAGCCACCAGAATTCCCCGTTACGGTCACCGCAGCGGACAAGGGGGTCTGGACAGGGTTACTGTGAGCAACAGTAGCAATGGCAAAAGTTGTGGCC
>JAAUOQ010000032.1 GCA_012034795.1 Leptolyngbyaceae cyanobacterium CRU_2_3 | reverse complement strand
AGGTAGCTCAGGACCTACATTAGGCCGATTGATGGTTGCTCTACCGAAGGCAATTGCCAGAACGTTACAGATAACCATGATTAGAGCGACAGTGGGACTCCACTCTAGAGTTCTGGGAACAGCGGCAAGTAAAGCTGTAATGTACATGAAGACTCTCCTTGGAATGTATTTAATGAATGCAAGGCTTAAGGTGAATTTCTACCAAAGAACGGTATCTCAGAGACGATCACCGCAGTAATAGTTAACATTCCGTCGTCACATGGGTTCGTCACCTGGGATGGTCCAATAACCCATTTAACAGCTCACGATCGCTGCCTTATTCACTGCCAAATACTATAGCGTCTTCGTGTTTAACCAAAACGGGGTTATTGTTGAAAGCTTTGCTCCACATGACAAGCAGGATGCGAGTGCAAAGCACGGACTCCCCGAACGGGTAGAACCCTAGTGTTGGCTGGCAGTAGCTGCCCTAGAGGACTCAGGTGCCAGACGACGCATGCCCTGTTTAACCCACGATCGCAAAACTTCCGTTCGTTGGTTGGCGGCAAACACTGCTTTGAGTTTTTCAACCCAGCGATCGATTTTGAAGTTACTTCCCACAGATGGGTTGAGGCTTTGCTCCTCAAAGTACTCTACGAGGCTGAGTCCAGCAATTTGGGTTAAGTAAGCAGCACTGATCCCTTGTAAAGTTCCACCCGCAACGTAAGTAAGAGCATGGCTTTTTAGCAGGGGGGCAATTGCCTGGCTAGCCATTTCTACCAGTCCGAGTTTGACCATTTGGCCAGCCAAATTTCCCATAACAGTCTTTGCCTGCTCCAGAGAAAACTGCTGTTGGTAAATAGCTCCTAGATCGACTACAAGCTGAGCATTGATGGTTGCAGTCGCCAGTAGATCCAGGCTAGCTACTGGGTTAGCGAAGGCGGCAGCTCCAGCAATCCACTGATATTGCTCGATCAGGGGTAGAGCGCGATGACGACGAACTTGATTAAGCTCGGTTTGGACGTCCGTGCCTAGGGTTGTGCCTGACGCTTTAGGGTTGCAAAGATAATTTGCTGCGATTCATGCGTCAGGAGGTGCTGCATCCGCTGCTGAAGCCTGCCTATGTTTGGGGTGGGCTGCTTGAGCTGCTCTACAAACGTACCGTCTGGCTGATGCTGACGTACTTTCATAAGAGCAGGTTGAACTGTGACCGCAATGACATCCTCAGTTGCCAGCAATAGCGCCATGCGATCGCGCATCTGTTGTAGAATCACTGGGCGATCGTCAGGTAAAAACTGGTCTTGCTTATTGAACAGTAGTAAAATTCGATGATTTTTGGCAATCAATTGCTTGAGAATTTGGAAATCGACATCTGTGAGATCGCCAGCCGTTAAGAACAGAACTAAATCAGCATTCTCGACTTCGGCAGTAATTGAGGTAGGGATGGAAATCGTCCGATCGCTACCCGTCTGTGCTGGCGCTAAATCTGGTTTCTGAATTGACAGACCCAAATTACTGCCCAAATTGTCACTCAAATTGCCATCAGTGACTTGGCTTTGCAAAAGCTGGGCCAGTGAGGTTTTACCCACCGATCGCCCGCCCATAATCGCTAACCGAACCTCCTGACGTTTGAGTTCAGCTACCAGAGTTGCTAATCGTTGGCGGAGATGAAAAACTGGAGTGTCCGTAGCAGGTAGGTCAGCTTCAAGTTCAGCCGTTAGATGATTGATTTGCGACTCAACGTCGGCGATCGCTTTTTCTACGGCAGCGCTATCAACCGGCGTGAAAGGGAGTAAAGGTTGAACGGCAGGCTTGCTTTTCAGCTTCAACCACCAAAAACCAGTGCCAAGCGCGATCGCACCTCCAACCGCAGTACTCCCGAAGTGGGCGATGCCAGGATCGAGGCTACTCAGCAGCCCAGCCCCAGCAGTTAAAGCCAAGCCGCCGATTAAAATCGGTCTTTGCAATAGAGAAACCATAGCCACCTAATTATCTCTTCTAGATCCATTGAAGCACTGACACCCTGTTTGCAGCTTAATGCACAATTTTCTTTACGCGGAGTTCAGCGGACCCTTCAATTAAAAAGTCCTGGATCTATAATAGATCCAGGACCTTAGATGATTTGGTGGCGGGGAGCGGATTTGAACCACTGACCTTCGGGTTATGAGCCCGACGAGCTACCAGGCTGCTCTACCCCGCGTCGCCTTGTTCATGATAGCAACTGATAAGCCAATGTGGCAACCCACTTTTCTATATTTGTGGTTTGATTTCAGGTTGAACCTGGAATAGCGCAAAAGATAACACAAAAAAGCCCTGGACAAACCAGAGCTAATGATATAGCAATTCTCAATTGAATGGAGTACAGCTTATTTTTTGAAAGCTTTGCTCCGCAAGGCTTTCAAAAATAATTTGGTTTTATCCAAGCGCGAAGCGCTATAGATTTGCAAGGAGTGAGCAAATAATTACCGAACTGAGCCTTCCAGAGAAGCGGTGTTAATGGGTTTCATTAAATACAGCCTCAATAGTTGACTCACGGTTGAAGCATATAAAGGTAATTTCTGAAAGAATTGTAGGAGTTTGGGCGTAGCAGAGTTAGCGATCGCTGCCAGCTTTTCATTATTCTTCGTGCAATGCTCTAACCGCTCAAAGAACTCAGGGTGATCGACATTCAGAATCACCGGAAAAACCCGGCCTGAAGCTTCATTAGTTTGCGGATGACATGGATGTCATAATCGCGGGCATCCAGACCCAAGGCTGCATAAAAGCCCGATCGCTGGATGTCATTGAGATACATGGTGGCAAACACCGATAGCAAGAAAAAGCGACACCAAAGCCTTGCTTTCCAGTCATTCAAGAACTGGGGCTGAGATTTCATAATCGCATCAAAAAAGTCGCCGTGGCGGTTTTCGTCTTGGCACCAGTTCTCAAAGAAGTTGAAAATAGGGTAGATGCGATTTTCAGGATGAGAGGCTAGATGGCGGTAGATAGTGATGTACCGCCAGTAGCCAATCTTCTCAGATAGATAGGTAGCGTAGAAGATAAACTTGGGCTTGAAATAGGTATAACTGCGGCTCTGAGTCAAGAAACCCAAATCTAGCGAAAGATTAAAATCAGAAAGTGCTTTATTGAGGAACCCTGCGTGGCGTGCTTCGTCTCTCGACATTAAGGAAAAGCATTCTGCCAGCACGGGGCTTTTATCTTTCAGCTTGCGCGCCAATTCTTTATAGAGTAGGAATCCGGAAAATTCTGCTGTGCAAGACCGCTCCAGAAATTCCACAAAGAGTTGACGAGTTTCGCCGTCAATGTGATCCCAGGACTGCTGAAATTCTTCAGTGCGAACGAAATGATGGCGATTGTAGTCTGCCCGAAACTCTTCCAGAATTGCCTGGAGTTCGTCTTCATTGATCGAGATGTCCATTTTTGACATCTCTTCAAAATCAGTTGTGTAAAACCGGGGAGTGAGAATAGTCTCCTTAGCTGGAACTTTTACCCCAGGTCGAAGCTCTTGGAGGTCAGGTTTTTTTAGAGAATCTACCATGTTTATTATTTGCTCTCGCTTCGGTCTTGCATCCAAAATCTAGCTATTTAAACCACCAGCCCAGTGACTGAATCGCTCCTTAAGGGCCGCAGTGGCTTAAGTAAAGTTAGCCAGAACCTTTTAATAAAGCATACTTTTTACGCTTTATAGTTTACCAAGCTTGGGTAGTAGGCTTGTGACCCAACACGTTAAGAGTTGCAACAAGGCGAGAGAGTTTGTGAGGGATATCCATTCTCTTGCTACAGGTCACTGGCTCCAGAGATGACTGGGTAGACACTCAAAATGGGTAGACACTCAAAATATTCCACAAGATTTGATTTAGAGCTAGTGACAGATTGTTATAAATATGGCAGTTTATGCGAGAGAGTTGCAGCTTCAGACACTATTTGTAGGGTGTAATTGCATCAGAAGCTGCATTTGAGGTTACAGTTACGGGTCAACAGTTGGTTATTAAGGGAAGGTGTTGTGGCTTTGAAGATCCATTGGTTGCTGCCAAGTTTATTGGGCATCTGCTGTTTAGCGGCTCCGGCAGAAGCGGGGCAGCTATCCTCTTGGCGATTTGATTCAGCCCAAAACCGTTTGGAATTTAACACCGATGAAGGGGTTCAACCTCGTGCTCAGCTTTTGGTTAACCCAACCCGATTAGTGATTGATCTGCCCGGTACAACGATCGCCGCCTCTCCACTCAATCAAACGGTAGGACGAGAAATTCAGCAAATTCGTATTGGACAGCTTGATGCCCAAACCACTCGCATTGTGGTAGATCTGGCTCCAGGCTATACGCTAGATCCTCAGCAAATCCGATTTCGGGGCATCTCGCCGATGCAGTGGACGGTGCAGTTGCCCCAGCCACAGCGTGTGAATTCTACAGTAACGAGCGCTCTAGCCACTTTACCCAATCCAACGTCTGAAAATCGCACTACTCTGCCCTCAACCCTATCTGTACCTGCATCTGGCGAAAATAATAATGCAGCGAGGGCAACCGGTTACACCGTAACTCAAGTGAATGGAATTAGGGTAACGGCAGATGGTATGTTTGTCCGCACCGAGGGGGCTAGAGCGGCGGTAGAAGTCAAACGGGGTCGGCGCGATCGCGAAACCATTACGGTATTAGTGAGAAATGCCGTGTTGTCTCCCCAACTTATAGAGCGCAACGTCACTGTCAATCGCTACGGCATCAGCGATGTAGAATTGAGCCAAACTTCTCCTACCCAAGTGCAGCTTGTCTTGCGTGTGGCAAAAGACAGCCCAGACTGGCAAGCTTCAGCCAGTGGCGCAGGAGGGATTGTGATTTTGCCTCAAGGCGGCATTGCCGCAGTGGCTCAACTAGCGCCGCCCGCACCCACAGAAACCGCGCCCGCAGAATCCGCATCTGCCAATCCGCCCGCTGCTGCCCAACCTGCTGTACTTGCCCAACCAGCACGCCCAAGAACTCAGACTGCTACGCCTACAGGTACGCCACCCGCAGCGATCGCCCGGACAACTGCTCCCCCTGTGATCGTCCCTTCTAGTGAAATACCTCCCGGCAGCGATGCTCAAATTGCGACTATTCAGAGTATTGAAGTGAATGCGGCTAGCAACCAGTTCTTAGTTCGCTCCGATCGCCCTACCACCTATAGCGGTCGTTGGCAGAGTGGACTCTACCAAATTTCTATCTCTCCGGCTCAGTTAGCAGCCAATGTGTCAGGAACTGACGTGGGCGGAGCTAACAGCCCCGTGCTACGTGTGCGGCTGCGTCAGCAAAATCAACAAACTGTGGTGATTTCGGTTCAGCCTGCGTCAGGAGTGCGGTTTGGCACCTTAAATAGAGTCAGCCCACAGCTTTTGGCCCTGGAGATGGAGCGATCGCCCAACCCTTCTTCTCCTAACTTTGCTGCCAATGCAGTACAGTCTGCCGCGCCTAATTCATCAAACGGACTTGCTCCCCGTCCGCGTCAGCCTGTTGGATTGCCCAATGTCCAAAACGGCCGCCTCTTAGTCGTGCTAGATCCAGGACATGGCGGCTCTGATCCAGGAGCAGTAGGAATTAACGGGCTTCAGGAAAAACAAATTGTGTTGCCGATCGCTCAGCAAGTTGCGGCCTACTTAGAACAGCAAGGCGTCCAGACCATCCTGACCCGAACAGACGATAGCGATGTGGAACTAGAGCCACGAGTACAAATGGCTGAACAGTCTAATGCAACGCTGTTTGTCAGTATTCACGCCAACTCCATTAGCCTGGATCGTTCAGAAGTGAATGGTGTCGAAACCTATTATTTTGCCAGTGGTGAACAAATGGCACGGGTGATCCAGGACAGCATCATCCAAGGAACAGGCATGAATGACAGAGGTATCCGTCAATCCCGTTTTTATGTGCTGCGCCGCACCTCTATGCCTGCGGTGTTGGTTGAGGTAGGGTTTGTCACGGGCAGCGAAGATGCACCCCGCTTAGCCAATGAAGGGTTCCGTAGCCAGATGGCTAGAGCGATCGCCCAAGGAATTTTGCAATATATTCGGCAGAACTCTACGGCGTTCAATCGATAATGATTTACAAATGATTTACAGAGAGATGAGCCAGGTAAAGTAGAGAGACGGGCGGTATTTCTACTTCACCCCGAACTTAGGCCAGATCAAATAACAAAATCTCTGCATCAGCATGAGCCTTAATCTCTAGCAGAGTTTCGTTGCTAATGGCTGCGCCATCTCCCGCTTCCATTGACATATCATTGAGGCTGAGTTTGCCCTGCGTCACTTGAATCCAGGCATGACGAGTAGGACGCAGAGAAAACGATCGCTGTTCTCCAGCATCCAGCAGCGTTGCGTATAGATCGACATCCTGATGAATTTTGACAGAGCCTTCCCCCCCTTGCCGACTAGCAAGCAGTCGCCATTGCCCCTGCCGTGTCTCCGTGGGGAAGATTGCCTCTTCATAGCTAGGAGTCAGCCCATTAGTTTCTGGCAGTAACCAAATTTGTAAGAGATGTACAGGTTTAGTCGCAGAAGCATTGAATTCACTATGGGTAATGCCGGTTCCAGCAGTCATCCGTTGGACTTCATTGGGGTGGATGGTCGCAACGTTGCCCATGCTGTCTTTGTGACTCAGTTCACCCGATAAAACATAGGTGACAATTTCCATATCACGGTGTGGATGTGTGCCAAACCCTTCACCAGGTTGGACTCGGTCTTCGTTAATCACCCTAAGAGCGCGAAATCCCATATGGTTGGGATCGTAGTAATTACCAAATGAGAAGGTGTGGTAGCTATCCAGCCAGCCAAAATAAGCGTGGCCTCTTTCATTTGCGGGACGAAGAGTAATCATGATGAATTTCCTATCCAATCAGTGGTTTATTGCGCTTAATTAGAGTTTAAAGTAGATATAGATGAATTGAAAAGTATGCACTTTTCAGTAAGATACTATCCAAAAAGATACTATGAGCTTCCTGGAAGAACAATTAATTGAAAAACAACAGTTAGAACGCTTAGAGCAAGTCCCTGTAGAGCGGCTTTCTTGTCCGGTAGAAACCACGCTAGATGCTATTGGCGGACGTTGGAAGGTGCTAATTTTGAGAGAACTGATGCAGGGCGTCCGGCGCTTCAACGAGTTACATCGATTGCTGCATGGCATTACACAGAAGATGTTGACCCAGCAGCTCCGAGAAATGGAAGAAGATGGACTAGTTTACCGAGAGGTTTACCTACAAGTGCCACCTAAAGTTGAGTATTCGCTGACTGATACAGGCAAAACGCTGCAACCCGTTTTAGAAGCCATGCATGAATGGGGAAAACAGTATTTGCAGCGGCAGTCAGAATAGGTCTAAGGTCAGCAACCAAAAGATCTCTTCTCTGTATCTATAGCAATTTTCAATTAAATGGAGCACAAGTTATTTCTTGAAAGCCTCGCTCCATAAGGCTTTCAAGAAATAACTTGGTATTATCCAAGCGCGAAGCGCTGTAGTGTTGCAGCGTCTCAATCTTTAGACTCACTTCCTCCTAAACTTTCGCTCTGGGGGCAATACTAATTGTTAAGTTTTCTAAATTATGGTTAATTAAGCTAAGGCGCAGTTTAGTCATCAGCCGGATTCTGAGTAGGATTCTTTTCAGTAGGATTCTTTGAGGTGACGCATCACCAGCAGATTTCTAATTGGCTGAAACGGGGTAAAACTACGCAAATTAGGTCAAGATGAAGGGCGATCGCCGAATTACCTACTGACTCGATATAAGCGAGAGAAATTTTAATCCCATTAGCCAAAATAGTTGAGGCAGGACGCAAATTTTTAGGCAGAAGTCAGTAAGTTGGGCAGAATAAATTAAGGTAGATCTCTGTTGGGCATTCAGTTGGGAGTTCAGTTTCAACCTATGGGTAAGCCACGCATTTTTTCTGGAATTCAGCCAACCGGCGATCTCCATTTAGGCAACTACTTAGGAGCCATCCGGAACTGGGTAGAGGGACAAAGCCATTACGACAATTTCTTTTGTGTCGTTGATTTACACGCCATTACGGTGTCCCACAATCCAGCGGCTCTGGCGGCAGATACCCATAGTGTCGCTGCACTCTACTTGTCTTGTGGCATTGAGCTAGAACATGCCAGCATTTTCGTGCAATCTCATGTTTCCGCCCATAGCGAGCTTGCTTGGCTGCTCAACTGCATTACCCCCCTAAACTGGCTACAAGACATGGTGCAGTTTAAAGAGAAAGCAATTAAGCAAGGAGAAAATGTTGGGGCAGGTCTGTTGAATTATCCGGTGCTGATGGCAGCAGACATCTTGCTCTATGACACCGATAAGGTCCCCGTTGGTGAAGACCAAAAGCAGCACTTAGAGCTAACTCGCGACATTGCTGCTCGGCTAAACTACTTGTATGGAACAGAAGAAAAGCCCGTCTTGAAGCTGCCTGAGCCGGTGATTCGGACTGAAGGGGCGCGGGTGATGAGCCTCACGGATGGCACGCGCAAAATGTCTAAATCTGACCCATCGGATATGAGTCGGATTAACTTGCTCGATCCACCCGATCTGATTCAGCAGAAAATCAAGCGTTGTAAGACGGACTCAGTGCGCGGTTTGACGTTCGATGATTCAGAGCGCCCTGAATGTAGTAATTTGCTGACGCTTTACATGATTTTGTCAAATCAGACCAAAGAGTCTGTGACTCAAAAATGTGCTGATATGGGTTGGGGACAATTTAAGCCCTTATTGACCGAAACAGCGATCGCTGCCCTTAAGCCCATCCAAGACAAATACTACGAAATTATGGCTGAGCCTGGCTACCTCGATCATGTCCTCAAGCAAGGACGAGAGCGGGCTGAAGCGATCGCCAATCCCACATTGGCCAAAGTAAAAGCGGCCTTGGGATACTCAATGCCGCTGTAAGTGCTGCTGTAAGTGCTGGCTGCTAAAATCCAGCCTGTAAAGGCTGGATTCTGCTTAGCTTAACGAAGTTCCGAGAATATGCGCTCAACTCTCCAGCGGACGATCAACCCATCAGTGCCATTTCAGCAGTGTCAAAACCACGCATAGGATGAGTTTTTTCCCGCAGTTCGTCAAAGGAGTGCTTCTCAGCAAAGGTCATTAAACCCTCCATGCATTCGGTGAAACTGTCAAACACCTGCTCAACCAGTTGCATGGACTGGACTTCTTGTTCCTCAGTTAGCTCAATTGCTAACAATAACTTCTCCGTTTCGTCATGCTCCATGCCAGATTGAATATGACCCGTCTCAACTTTGACATGATGTCCGCTGAAATAGAAATACCGATTTTGGGTTAGGGCTTTTAGCTCTTCGCTGACCAGCGCCATCGTGCTCAAGGCAGGAGTACCGGTTGCTTCGATCGCCTCTACGATTGCCAGGCGTAGCAAAGGATCTTTCTGGTAACGGCACATTGCTACCAAGTTATTGGACAACCGCCGAGTCTTCAGCATTTCGTCACTCCACATAAACTTGAGAAAATCACTAAACCGCATCATTTGATCTAGTCCTAGTGATTTAATATCTTTGAGATACCATTTCCAGTGGCTACCGTCCTCCAAAGCGTGGTGATTCAAAATTTGTTGAATGGGATGATCACTAGATTCATCTCTCAAAACATCGTTATTCAGGTCTTTAAAGCTCATGGCAAAATGGGCCAAACAAGGAAACCAGGCAACCCGGTTGTAAGGATCAATACTCGTATCTTTCAAAAAATGGAAAAGGGTAGTTCAGAAAACTCTTTTTCACGTTTTTTGATCAGTGCAAGCACCTGTCTCATTTTTACTTTCCTTTAATCTAGGGGGCATTTGACGAGGGAAGTAACAGTGTTGACGCTTACAGTTAAAACACTGAATCCATCACAGAGGACAATAAAGCGTAAGCCTTGTTTCTGAAACCGTATGCCCGAACGCTCTTGCAGTTAAAAATATAATGATTTGAGTCTTAAAATAAGACTCAAATCATTAGCTCACTGGAGGAGTCAGTTAAACCCATTCCCAATGATTTATGAACCCCTAGAGTTAGGGATGAATAAACACTCTGGAGACCCCATCCCCTATGCTTTAGGCTCCTGATTTTTCTGGATAAAATTATTCCGAAGAATAATTTTATCCTCGGCAATTAACTAAGATGCGGAGTTTTTGAGTATAAAAAATACATCTAAACTCCAAATAAAGAATTCCTTTACAGATCCAGCATAGGACTGTTCAATTCAGAGAAATAATATCAATTTGAATTGGTTACGAGACAGGTGTTTTTTGAGAGGTGCACGGCGTAAGACTCTCAAAAACATCTACCCTATTTGGGTTTTAAATCGGCACAACATCGATGACGCGCCCAGGGTTAATGGCTAATGGGCAGTTCAACGACAAAATCGGCTCCTTTGCCCAGAGCCGAATAACAGGACAGCTTACCCTTATGCTTTTCGGCAATGATCTTGTAGCTGATGGATAACCCCAGTCCTGTACCTTGACCCACCGGCTTGGTTGTAAAAAATGGGTCAAACAACTTGGCTTGAATGGCTTCAGGAATACCCGGCCCATTATCGGAAACGCAAATGCTGATCCATTGACTACGGGTAATTGCTGTCTGAATGTGAATGGAACTGGGATTTGCCTGAATTTCCTCCTCGGTGCGGTGCTGGTCACGCTCTTCCAAAGCATCGATCGCATTGGTTAAAAGATTCATGAATACTTGGTTTAGTTGTCCGGCATAGCACTCTACTAGAGGCAAGACTCCATATTCTCGAACAATTTGAATACCAGAGGCATGGGGCTTCGGCTTCCAGCGATTCTGCAAAATCATCAAGGTGCTGTCGATGCCTTCATGAATATCAACAGTCTTCAATTCTGATTCATCAAGCCGCGAAAAGTTGCGGAGTGACAGTACAATTTCTCGAATTCGCTCTGTACCTACACTCATAGATTTCAGGAGCTTGATGGCATCCTCGGTTAGAAATTCTAAATCCATCGCTTCAATTTCTTGTTGAATGGTTAGCGCTGGCTCAGGATAATGGTTCCGATAGAGATTGATTAACCGCAACAAATCTTGTGTATAACCCTGAATATGGGTCAAATTGCCGTGAATAAAGTTAACAGGATTATTGATTTCGTGAGCTACACCTGCAACCAACTGACCCAGGCTAGACATCTTTTCATTTTGTACCATCAACGCCTGCGTCTGTCGGAGTTCCTGAAGAGTCTGTTGCACTTCGGCCGTGCGTTCTTCTACGCGCTCTTCTAGTCCTGTCTTGGCTTGCTGGAGTTCTGCCTCCGCCTTACTCTTTTCAGTAATGACCGCTGCCAACGTCAGCGTGGTTAAAGCCAGAACACCTACGAAAGATTGCAGAAGCACTAATGATTCATTCACAGATTCCCGGACAAATGAACCCACCCCATGAACTGTGCCCCAAATTGCGATCACAGACACGATTGCAATCAATAGTGTCACCTGCCAATGGACCAACCGAAATGCTGCCCACACTAACAGTGGTAACAGCATATATTCCACAGGATAGCCTTGACCAAACGCAATATGGCTAATTCCAATCGCCAAAGATAAAACAAGAACGCTTTCTGCTATTCGCAACGGTGGCTGATATGGACTGGGCTTAGCAGGTTCTATCCAGTTTAGTAACACAGGAGCAAAAACTAACATACTAATGAAATCCCCAAGCCACCAATGCAGCCAGGTTTGTCCAAATGCTGTCCAAGGAGAAATACCACCGAGTGAGAGAATCATTGTCCCAGGAGTGCTGCTGCACAGTGGCGCGACAATGATAATGCTGGCAAACTTAAACACATTTTGGGAGCGATCAAATAAACTTTTGTTCTGAAGTATGCGATTGATTAAATAAACTGCACTAAAAGGCTCAAGCAAATCAACGAGTGATATGCCAACGCCCACTAAAATAGGGTTGAAAAGGGAGATATTAACAATTAATTCTCCTATCAAAATCGTAGGAAGAATACGGTTTCCTAGCCATAACACGGCAGCTAAATAGATAGCTGATGAGGGCCAAACGCTGGTCATCCCATTTTCCAGGCTCATTGCTATGGCAATTTGAGCAACATAAAAATGAATGACAGGCAGACCTAAAAAAGCTAATAGAGATGTTTGTTCAGTGAATGCTTTTAATCGCTTAAGCATGTGTGAAATTTCTTATTGAATTCAAAACTACTAGCTAAAGATCTGGCGCAGGATTTGGCTCAAGCGAACTGAAGCGATGTTGTAACGGGTAGCTACTACCTATCCCTCAGCGAGACAAGTAATCTCATATCTCGTTAAAGCTGTCCCCAATTTGTGACGATAGTTGCAGTCCTGATTGCTTCCCATACATCAGCTTCTGATTTTTTGTGCTGAAGGTTAATTTGCAATAGCTTGAATCTCAGTTGAAAACACAGCCATGACAGTCATCAAAGTTTAGTATTCCCACATCTAGGCGGTAGTACCACGTAGGGCTTGAGTGGCTCAATAGTCGGTTGTGGCAGACAGTTCTTGAGCCGGGATCGTGATTGGCACTTGCTCTGGTTTACCAAGATGCCCATCTGCTCAGGTAACAGTCAGCAGCCCGCGCAACCAAACAGAAATCTGTACGTCACTATAGGGAGTATGAATTCTGCTGATTTGTTCGACCATAGTGAGTGTGGCGTTTAGCACATCCAGTTTTTATCATTCAGTCTAGCTCCAATTGTTTAGAATCCCAACTGGAATCAAACCACAGTAAACTACCTAAGAAAGAAACGCAGCGCAGAGGAGTGGTATCGTGACCTTAGCAGAGTTTGGTTTGTTGTTTCTATCGCTTTTGGCCAGCGTCGGGGGACAATTTCTGCTCAAAGCGGGAGCCGTAAAGCTAGGCAAGGTCAGCGCTGGCAGCGTTGTCAGTCATATTGTTGGGATGGTAACCACGCCAGAGGTTCTGGCAGGATTAGCGCTTTATGGCATGGGCGCGATCGCCTATATTTTGCTATTGACTCGCGTCAACTTGAGCGTTGCTAGCCCAGCGATCGCCCTCAGCTATGTGTTCGCCGTTTTAATTGGCTTCTTTGTATTCAAGGAAGTCATTCCAATCGAGCGAGTTGTCGGCTTAGGATTCATTGTTTGTGGGGTGGTTTTGGTAGTTTGGCAAAAGCATTAAATGCAGTAAGCGGCAAGCCAGCAGCTATTGGCAACGCGCCAATTCAGGGGTGCAGGGGCGATCATCGGGTTGGCTTGAACCAGATTAATCTGTGCTAATCATCTCGTTTTCAGGGTTCACCAGTCGATAGAGCTTTTGCTTGATCTGAGCATCAAATACCTCCCATTTCATGCGGGTATATTCGGCATTTTCGTTAAAGCCTGACAAAAAGCCCATCGGAATTTCAAAGCCGCCTGCCATCGATCGCCCACCGCCGAAGTAGCGTCCGTAAGCATCCTGCCCAAATGCTTCTTTGATGAACTCGTCCGGATCAAGCGTAATCTTATTAGTCCGCAGAGAGCCAATCACCACCTCTAGTTCTTCATCTTCATCGTGGACGATGCCGTAAACGACTGCCGTATGTACATTTTCCTCAGTCACTAGAAAATCGGCCGCTTGGGGGATGGCATCTCGATCGTCATACCGCAAGTAACCCACTCCAGCGATCGAGAAGTTGTTTGCAAGACTCGATTTCGGAGCGATCGCTCAATCACATTCATCACTCGCTTCGATCGCGAAGCTTGCAACACCGAATTCAAAAGCTGCGCGTCATAGAAGCGGCTGAGGTATCCAGCGGCAATGAAATCTTCTTCTTGAGCCTGCATCAGCCGATTAGTATCGGAGCGGATGCCGTGGATTAAGGCAGTTGCACATTTGACATGCTCTCCATTACTGCTGTCCAACTTCAGCAGTCCAGCTTGCAAATACTGAGAAAAAATGGTGGCCGTAGCACGGGCTTGTGGTCGTAAATCGATAAATTCAGCTCTTAGCTCACCTTGGGCCATATGATGGTCAATAATCGCCACAATCGGTAGATTGGACTGCTGAACTTGGGCCAAAAGCTGTGTTGTAGTACCTTGCCCATCCACAAAAACACAACCTTGATAGGCAGAAAAGTTTTTTTCTTTAGCCACTTGAACCGTGCAGCGCTGAGCAGGTAGGTTAGTTAGCTTTACCAGTGCGATGTTCTCTTGATGGCTCAAAGTTCCGGCATAGTAGATATCGCAGCTAATATCAAACTGTTGAGCAATCAGCTTATAGGCCCAAGCGCAAGACAGTGCATCTGGATCGGGAAAATCTTGCAGAAGAATGATCTGCGATCGCCCCGATGCTTTTCTAAGACCTGCCGCAAAGCTTCTGCTTTTTGATCGGTCAACCGTCCGTTCTGAGGCATTATTGGGACTTCCAAACTGGAGTTTGCGATCGGCATCTCCTGAGTTCGGTCTGCCCACCCTGCATTGGTTCGAGCCTTAGAGGAATCAGTTGCCATGCTCATACCGGACTCTGTAGCGGAGGACTCCGAGATTAAAACCAAACTATTTCTACCCTGTAGCGAATCTGATTCCATATACTTTGATTTTAAGAGAATGGACAAATTGCCCATCCGTACTTTTACGGTGACTGCTCCCCAGAAATGAACTCCTGGGAATACGGACTACTTTAGATCCTGACAAATAGATCTTGACAAAAAAGCTGAGGTTCTTGCACCCGCAGAATACGGATATCGGTAGAAATTCCCGATCGCTGGTAACGATAGATGCCTGAGTTTGCTCAATCTAGCCGACTTATCAATTAAAAACCCCCAGCTAAAGAGATAGTTAGGGGTTTAGATACCAATGACATACTTTTGCCATTCCTGATGCACACCACTTTTCACATGTTTTGTCACTTCAAAATAAAGGCCACTATGGGGTTTGTGAGGGGTAATCCGCAAAGACATACTGGCTTCTTTGGGGGTGCGGCTGCCTTTTTTGACGTTGCAGCGAACACACGCTGTGACAATGTTCTCCCAAGAATCACCGCCCCCTCGCGATCGCGGCACCACATGATCCAGGGTTAGGTCATCCCCGATGTAGCCGCAATATTGACAAGAGTTGGAGTCTCGATGCAGAATGTTGCGGCGGGTCAACGGAATATCCTTGTAGGGAACCCGAACATACTGACGTAGCCGAATCACCGATGGCAGGGGCATATTGGGGTACACAACTCGACCATTGTGCTCTACTTGCTCAGCTTTTCCCTTAATCAACAACACCACTGCTCGTCGCCAGCTCGTGATGTTAAGCGGTTCATATGAAGCGTTAAGAACCAGAACCTTGCCCATCTGATGATTTAAATTTTTAGAAGAAAGGTTTCACAGATAGTAACATAGTTGGCACTTAGTCTGTAAGAAATCAGGCTGATGTGAGCCTTACTGGTGTGACTTGAGGAGTGGACAAAAGATGTTGAGCTGGGATCTAACGCCAAGTTTGTCCTCGATGCAACGCGAACGGGCTTGGGTCGAGATTGATTTAGGCGCATTAGCACACAATGTCTGCCAGATAAAACGTTTGCTATCCCCCAAGACAGAATTAATGGCGGTTGTGAAAGCCGATGCTTACGGACATGGAGCCGTCACTATTGCCCAAACGGTCTTGCAGTGTGGAGCCGACTGGCTAGGAGTGGCGACGATTCCAGAGGGTATTGAGCTACGGGAGTTTGGCATTCAAGCGCCAATCTTACTGCTGGGAGCGACCAACACCGCAGAACAAGTCCGCGCGATCGCCCAATGGCAACTTCAGCCGACCCTTTGTACTCCCAAGCAAGCTTTAGTCTTTTCGGAAAGCTTAGATGCTTCTGAAAGGCTACCCGTGCATCTCAAGATTGACACAGGTATGTCTCGCTTGGGAATGCCCTGGCAAGCAGCGGCTGAGTTTGTCCAGTGGGTCGGGCGATTGCCCAACCTAAAAATTGCCAGTGTCTATTCCCACTTAGCCACTGCCGACAGC
>JAAUOQ010000415.1 GCA_012034795.1 Leptolyngbyaceae cyanobacterium CRU_2_3 | reverse complement strand
TAACTGTTAACTAATTTTAAAGTCGATAGTTTTTAGTCAATATGTAGTCTTAGTCAATATAAGCCGACAGTCAATATGAGCCGATAGTCAATATAACCATTGAAAATTACAACTTAAAAATTTAATTTTAGAAACGACGAATCCTCCGATGCTGAAGGCAACCCTGAAGCGATCTATCCCACTCCCGTCATTGGCATGGTGGGTCTAGTAGAAGACATTGGGAAAATCTGCGGGCAAGGCTGGCGATCGCCTGGTGATGCAATTTATCTCTTAGGCCATCCCTTTGCTACGGTACCAAACACCACATTAGGCGGCTCAGAATATTTGGCAGTGCTGCACCACCAAATTGCGGGACAGCCGCCGATGGTAGATTTTGAACTAGAACGCCAGGTGCAAGCTACTTGTCGGCAGGGAATTCGTCAGGGTTGGGTGAAGTCGGCTCATGACTGCGCGGAAGGCGGCTTGGCGATCGCTCTGGCGGAGTCCTGTATTAGCGGACAACTGGGGGCAGAGATTCAGTTGAATAGCCAGTTGACGGGCGAATTGGATCGTGAGTTCTCCCTTCGTTGGGATCACCTACTGTTTGCCGAAGGCGGCGCTCGGATTTTGGTGTCTGTTTCAGCAGATCAGGTGGCAATCTGGGAATCTTATCTTCAAGAGAAGCTGGGTCAAAACTGGCAGAAACTAGGTCAAGTCAGCACAAGCAGCCTACAGATCTGGATAGCTGACCAGATATCTTTAATTCACGCCAGTCTAGAAGAGATGGGCGATCGGTGGCTCAATGCGATCGGTCGCCGCCTCTAACTCTAACCCTGCTATCGCAACCCTAAATCAGTCATGCAAAAACCCAAGAGGGGTTGGGACTGCGTGTCCCCAAGGAGGTCATTGCCCCGTCATCCCCTGCTCCCCAATCCATTTGGGATTGCTATATCCCCAGACTCTATCCGTAGAACCAGCGATTAAGCTACTGTTATGAGGTGGGATTGTTAAGAAACAATTAATGTTAGGTTACTGTTATTTCCTGGGAACAAGTGCCCTCCCTCGCCTTGAGTTGTCAACTCAGGTTCTTTGGAATGTTTAGAATTTTTGATCTGAAGCCTTAGAGTTATGACTCTTAAAGCTTTTGTTGCCAGGTTAGCGTCTGACGTTCATTTACTCATCGTACATAAGAGCACAGCCGATCCATGATGCCAAATTCTGCCAGTTACGAATCTGCTGACCCATTGTCTGAAGATTCCGTTCAGCATTCTGACCGATCCTTTCGACCTGACAAGCCTGAAGAAGCCTGTGGTGTATTTGGCATTTACGCACCAGGCACGGATGTTGCCAAACTCACCTATTTTGGGCTGTATGCCTTGCAGCATCGGGGACAAGAATCTGCTGGGATTGCTACTTTTACTGGGGAAAAGGTCAATCTCCATAAAGGGATGGGTCTGGTTTCTCAGGTGTTTAGTGAGCAAATTTTGCAGGAGTTGTCAGGCGACTTGGCCGTAGGTCACACTCGCTATTCCACAACCGGGTCAAGCCGTATTGTGAATGCTCAGCCTGCGGTGGTCGAAACGCGGCTCGGTTCCTGGCCCTGGCTCATAATGGTAACTTGGTCAATACGGCGCATCTGCGAGAAGAACTGCTGAAATCTTCAGTGACTCAGTTCGCCACCACCACGGATTCGGAGATGATTGCGATCGCCATTGCCGAAGAAATCAATGCAGGCAAAGGCTGGTTGGAAGGGTCTATCAGTGCGTTTAATCGCTGCCAAGGGGCATTTAGCCTGGCGATCGGTACACCCAATGGACTGATGGGCGTTCGAGATCCCAATGGTATCCGTCCTCTGGTGATTGGTGTTTTAGACGGTAGCGAAATGGATATGCCCGATCGCTACGTAATTGCCTCAGAAACCTGTGCTCTCGACATTATCGGTGCAGATTATCTGCGAGACGTAGAGCCAGGTGAACTCGTTTGGATCACTGAGCAAGGCTTGGCTTCCTTCCCCTGGGTTCCTCAAGCTCAGCGCAAGCTGTGCATTTTTGAGATGATTTATTTTGCTCGCCCAGATAGCGTCATGCATAATGAGAGTCTCTACAGCTATCGGTTGCGCCTGGGTCGGCAGTTGGCATTGGAGTCTCTCGTCGATGTAGACATGGTCATGGGTGTGCCCGATTCTGGCATTCCAGCCGCGATCGGCTTCTCTCAACAATCGGGTTATCCCTATGCGGAAGGACTGATCAAAATCGCTATGTAGGGCGCACCTTCATTCAGCCGACTCAGGCAATGCGGGAAGCGGGGATTCGGATGAAGCTAAACCCGTTGAAAGATGTGCTAAAGGATAAGCGAATCTTGATTGTGGATGACTCTATTGTGCGGGGAACGACCAGTCGCAAACTTGTCAAAGCTTTGCGAGACGCTGGAGCCGCTGAAGTCCACATGCGAATTTCTTCACCGCCGGTGACGCATCCTTGTTTTTATGGCATTGATACTGATAACCAAGATCAACTGATTGCAGCTACTAAATCCGTCGCAGAAATTCAAGAACAGCTTGGGGTTGATTCCCTGGCATATCTCAGTTGGGAAGGGATGTTACTTGCCACCCAGGAGGATACTAACACTTTCTGCTCGGCTTGCTTTACAGGCAACTATCCGATCGCCATTCCAGAGCGGGTGAAGCGATCGAAGCTGATTTTAGAGAAGACACCCGCCTCCACGCCTGCTTAAAGTCCGCTAATTCTTGCTAGAGGTTTTGGCAATGCCAAAACCTCTAGGGCAACCTGATCGCTCACTCAACTCAAAAGGGCTGTAAGTAGGGGATAAGGTTTAAAACCCTCCGTAGGTTAGAAAGAATTTCCGCTGAAAATAAGATATATTCCGCATACGATTGATTCTGTCAATGCTCTCTGTTAACTCTGTACACAGTAGCCCCCCTTAACGCCAGTGTTTCCCCTTAGCGACGAAAACCCAACCTATACCCGACCCTACGTCACGATTAGTTTAATCCTTCTCAACCTTGTTTGCTTTGTTTACGAACTTTCTCTACCCCCTGAACAGTTGGATCAGTTCTTTCACGTAGCGGCAGTTGTGCCTCGCGAACTGAGCGCCAGTTTTCAGGGACAGGTGATTCCTCAAGGCCTACCCGAATGGTCAACGTTGATTACTTCCCAATTTCTGCACGGCGGCTGGTTACATGTGCTGGGTAACATGCTCTATCTTTGGATCTTTGGCAACAACGTTGAAGATAAGCTGGGACATATCAAGTTTTTAGTTTTTTATCTGCTGTGTGGCATCGTGGCAGGTTTAGCGCAGTGGTTCTTTGCTCAAAATTCTTCTGTTCCGTCGTTAGGTGCCAGTGGAGCGATCGCCGGGGTCATGGGAGCATACATCCTTCGCTTCCCGCAAGCGAAAATTCTGACGTTGATTTCATTTTTTGCAGTTCGTGTACCTGCCATTCTCTTTTTAGGTATCTGGTTTGTCCAGCAGGCGTTCTACGGAGTGGCTAGTTTAGGTGCCCCATCTAACATTGGCATGGAAAGCGGCGGTGTCGCTTACTGGGCCCATGCAGGTGGCTTTGTAATTGGCGCGATTCTAGGCCCACTATTTGGACTCTTTGCCGATTCCACGGCAAGACCAGGTTCTCAAGGATCACGATTCTAGATCTCTAGGACAGCCTGGACAGCAAGACGACAACCCATCCAATCAGTAAACAAAAACAGTGGGGGTTTTAGGGGTGCCGAGATGCGCTCTGATCCCAATAGATTGGGAATTTTACGATGAAGTTATATCAAGGAATCAACAGAACTCATTAAAGGCCATGTGTATTTACGGTTCTCTGTAAACAATGGATTGTGATGGGATTAAAGCTTAGTGGTAAGTTCTTAGTTCATCTGCGCTGATTTATACTTCCTTTAAAAATGATTGGGAATAATGTACTTGATTCACTGAACTGAATCAGTTAACCCATTGGAGTTTGCTAGCTTTTAACCAGTTTCAAAGTGCCCCCCTAAAAACTGGATAGCTCACTAGTTTACCTTTAAAAATCGCTTCGACACATACAGTCTGAGCATTTGAGCTGGTTTCTCCGCAGCCATCCCTTCATTAGCCAGGGCTTAAATCAATGAACAATCAGCCTACACCTGATACTGAAATTGCTACTCCTGAGACTGCTAGCTCCTGAGGACTGTACGGAGCTACATGC
>JAAUOQ010000414.1 GCA_012034795.1 Leptolyngbyaceae cyanobacterium CRU_2_3 | reverse complement strand
AGGACAACCCGCTGTTTCGGGCGGTGGTTCAAACTCAGGAGACGGTCGCTATCCTTGACACCGTTGATACAGGCACAGGACAGGAGTCGAGTCTCAAAGGCATAGCTAATTCGATAACCAACTTGAATAATACTGCCGATCTCAATGGCACTCTCAATGGCACAATCAAGTTAGCGAGCCTAAAGCCTCTGATCGATCGTTGGCACATTCACTCCTGGATTGTGGTGCCGATCCTCTACAAAGGGCGTTTGTTGGGCATTACAGAACTGCATTATTGCCAAAGCGAATTTGCCACCTGGACACCAGACGATGCTGGCTTAGTAGAAGCGGTGGCAACCCAACTGGGTGTTGCCCTGATTCAGGCAGAATCTTATGCCAATCTAGAAGATCTAAATCAACAGCTTGAAGCACTAGAACGTACTCGCAGTAACTTGATTGCCATTACTGGACATGAGCTACGAACGCCTCTATCAACCATTCAAGTCTGTTTGGAGAGTCTCACCAGTGAACCCGACATGCCGCCTGAACTGCGCCAAGTCATGCTGGAGACGGCCCTCATTGATGCCGAACGGATGCGTAAACTAGTTCAAGATTTCATCACCCTATCGCGTCTGGAGAGCGGACGAGTAGAGTGGCATCTGGAGCCTATTTCTGTAGATGAATGCATTAGCCTGGCTCTCAGCAGCATCCGCACCCGCCAAACTGAATTGACGCTGCCTCACATCCGGGCCCAAGTTCCTCTAGAACTACCAGCAGTCTGTGCAGATGGTGAGCGACTGGTAGAAGTGTTGTCTAAGTTGCTAGACAATGCTTGCAAGTTCACCCAGCCCGAAGGTGAGGTGTTGATTGAGGCTAAGCCCAACGATAGCAAAATGCTAGAAATTACCATTACTGATACAGGACGAGGGATCGAGCCGAATCGTTTGGAGGTGGTGTTTGATCGTTTTTACCAAGAAGAGGGAGCTTTGCGCCGTACTGCTGGCGGTACAGGGTTAGGACTAGCCATTTGTCGGCAAATTGTTAAAGGGTTAGGGGGGCAAATTTGGGCAGAATCAGCAGGACGAGATCAAGGCAGTCAATTTCACTTTACGGTGCCGATCGCCCAATCTTCTCCCAATGGTGCAACGCCAAGTCCTGAAATCCCTCCCCCTAGAGGGCGGCGCTCCACCCGCAAACGGGCAACGTTGGGCTAGTCGCCTGTGGCGTAGATATGAATACCCCTGTAGGTGTAGCGCGGCTAGATGCCTGCACATACGGTAGCCAAACTTGTGCCTGGTTGTACTAGTGGAGTTAAAGCATGGAAATTAACATTCCAGATGTTGTAGCAGAAGTAACGATAGCCTTTAAGCGCTACGAAGCAGCTTTGGTGAGCAACGATATCACCGTGCTCAATGAACTGTTTTGGAACAGTACTCAGACCATTCGCTATGGCGCAACCGAAAATCTCTATGGACACGAAGCGATCGCCACTTTCCGGAGTGCCCGTTCTGCTCAAGGACTCGATCGCACCCTCGCAAACACTGTGATCACCACCTACGGTAGAGACTTTGCAACTGCCAATACCGAATTTCAGCGTCCTGGCAAGCTGGGTCGGCAAAGCCAAACTTGGATGCGGACAAGCGAGGGTTGGCGCGTTGTGAGTGCCCATGTATCGTTTCTACCCGCCTAGGCAAGCTTGCCCTTTACTCTGCCCAGAGCATGAAGAATTTTGGCGAACCGATGAGAAAGCAGTAACTTGGTAGGGGATACCAGAAAAATAGCGAACCAACCCTCTTGATCTATCAATCCTCTTCCAACCAAGTTGATATTTCCTAATCTAAAGGAGACACTCAATCAATGCTGCGGTTTGCGATCGCCTCTCTGGGGGCAACTTTAATCAGCCTAATTTTGAATCATCTGGTGTTTGCTCAACAACTCATTCCAACACCCCAGGCAACGACTCCACCAGTGCCATCTCCACCTCAAACTTGCTCAGGACAAACCCTTCTGCAAGCCTCAGATTGCTCTGGAGATGCTTTAGAACCAGAAGAAGAAAAGCTCTACCAAGCCATCAACAATTATCGCGCCCAGCACGGCTTAACAGCAATTCCGCCATCCCCATCGCTCAATCGGGTTGCCAACCGCCATGTCCGAGATTTGGCAGACAACGTGGGCCGATTGACGCACGCCTGGAGTAACTGTCCCTATAGCGCGAGCGACCCCACCACTTTCTCCTGTATGTGGGAAGCCCCACAACGCCTAAATACGCCCTATCCTGGTATAGGGTATGAAAATGCCCATTTCAACACTGGAGCAGCCACTGCGGCATCTGCCCTCAAAAGCTGGCAGGATAGCAGTGGGCATAACGCGGTCATCCTCAATCAAGACATCTGGAAAGACTACCCTTGGCAGGCGATCGGCATTGGTATTTACAAAAACTATGCTGTGATCTGGTTTGGTAAAGAAGCCGATCCGGCGAACAATCCTAATTCACGATGAAGCGTCCAGTTCTGCTTGCCACTGCTGGCATTTAAACCTCAATGCAGCCTCAACCTTACGATATTCCACTTCTAGTTGTTTGACGGCTTCAGATCCACTGGATAGGTCTCTATGACGACCCATTTCCTCCAGTTCTTTACACAGTTGAGCTAAGCTTTCAGCCCCCAGGAAAGCGCTGTTTGACTTTAATGTGTGAGTTGAGTCTTCTAACCCAGCAGCATCAGTTTGGTGAAATGCAGTTATGGCAGCCTGAACTAGTAAGGCTGCATCTTCTAGATATTCTTCTACTAATTGAATCAAAAAGTCTGGCGTGACTTGCCCCAGAGTCAGCAATGTTTTCTGTAAGATTTGCTCATTAATTCCTGCTGTGTCTGGAGCAAGGGGTATTTCAACAACTTTTTGCTCAACTTTTTCATGATCAAGCTCACTGATCATTGCACTATTTGGATCATCTTCCCGCATCCCTTCTAAATCATTGATTGCATGATGATCTAGGAGGGATTCAGCAACTTCTTCATTCTCTAATGGATAGTCTGTTAGCTGATCTATTGGATTCTCTGATTGATCATTGGAAACCACCCCTTGGACTTGAGGATGATCAGGTGTTTCAAACGGTTTACATCGCTTCAGGGTTTGAACCAGTTCTTCAATCCGAATGGGTTTACTGACATAATCATCCATGCCAATGGTGAGGCACTTTTCGCGATCGCCCTGCATAGCATTCGCTGTCATTGCAATGATTTTAGGCTGTCTATCGGCACCCAAGTCTTGTCGAACTCGCTGAGTTGCGGTCAATCCATCCATTTCTGGCATATGAACATCCATCAGGACGACATCATAGGCTTGACGATGCAAAGCCTCCAAAACTTCTAGCCCATTGCCTACTACATCAGCTCGGTATCCCATCCGTTTTAGTAGTTGTAAGGCAATTTTTTGGTTAACTCCATTGTCCTCTGCCAGCAAAATTCGTAACGGCATATGCTCCGCTAAATCATGCTCAATGTAAGATTCTTTGACTAGCTTCTTGCCAACCTGAACTCGCTGTTTACCTAACACATCCGCAACTACATTGAAGAGATGGGATTGTTTAACAGGTTTGTGCAAATAGGCTACAAAATTTTCTTGTAAAATTTGCCGCTCTAGCTCATGCTGCCCCAATGAAGTCAGCAAAACTAGCGGTAACTGCTGATACACCTCTAATTTATGGATTTCAGCAGCCAAATCCCCCCCGTCCATTTCTGGCATTTGCATGTCAATCACGGCAATATCAAAGGGTTCTCCAAGCTGAAGCAAATTGATAGTCTCTTGCCCAGATTGGCATACTCGCGTCAACATGCCCCAAGAACTTGCCTGCTTATCTAAGATCCGGCAGTTGGTGGCATTGTCATCCACAATGAGCATCCGTTTCCCTACTATTTCAGGATTACAATCCTCGCTCTCTAGGGTGCCGTCAATTATCGATTGCGCCACAATTGTAAAGCTGAAGGTTGTTCCTTTACCTAACTGACTTTCAACTGAAATTTTTCCTCCCATCATCTCGGTCAGTTGCTTACAGATCACCAACCCCAAACCAGTTCCGCCATATTTACGGGTTGTAGAAGAATCAACCTGGCTAAACGCCTTAAATAAACGATCCAACCGATCAGGTGGGATGCCAATTCCCGTATCTTCCACGGCAAACCCAATCTCATAGTGATTTGTTCCGGCTTCT
>JAAUOQ010000413.1 GCA_012034795.1 Leptolyngbyaceae cyanobacterium CRU_2_3 | reverse complement strand
GTAGCAGAACCAAACGTTCTAACCCGCTTGCCCAACCGACAGCAGGAGTTTGGGGCCCACCCAACTCTGAGACAAGTCCGTCATAGCGTCCGCCTGCACAAACGGTTGCCTGTGCGCCTAGATCATCCGACTGAATTTCAAAGACAGTATGGGTATAGTAATCTAGTCCTCGAACCAGGCGAGCATTGATGCGATAAAGAATCCCCAAGTCTGTGAGCAGTTGTTGTACTTGTGCAAAGCGCTGCTGAGACGCTGGGCTGAGATACTCCAAGATGTTGGGCGCGTCTTGAAGAATGGCTTGGGTATTTTGATCTTTGCTATCGAGAATCCGCAAGGGGTTACGAGTGAGGCGATCTTGCGAGTCAGGATCTAAATCTGCTTTGTGAGGCGTTAAGTAGTTGACCAGGACTTCCCGATAGTGCTGCCGATCTGTGCGATCGCCAATCGAGTTGAACTCCAACCGTAAATCTTTCAGACCGATTGCCTGGAGCCAATCGGAGGCGATGGCAATGACCTCAGCATCGGCACGCGGATCAGGACTGCCTAGTAACTCAATCCCAAGCTGGTGAAACTGTCGTTGTCGCCCTGCTTGAGGGCGCTCGTAGCGAAACATGGGGCCCAAATACCAGAGCCGTTGTACTCCCCCTTGAGCATGCAAACTATGTTCCACAAAAGCCCGGACTAATCCAGCAGTATTTTCAGGGCGCAACGTCAGCGATCGCTCTCCTCGGTCTTGGAAGGTATACATCTCTTTGCTGACCACATCCGTCGCTTCGCCCATGCCACGAGCAAACAGTTCTGTTTGCTCAAAATGGGCGTGCGTACTTCCTGGTAAGCCGCTCTACTGAGAATGTTGCGGGCAATTGTCTCAATTTGCTGCCAGTAGACAACCTCTTGTGGCAGGATATCTCGCGTTCCTCGCGTCGCTTGAATAGCGCTCATAGCTGTTTTGGGGGTGTGATGTTTGAGGGTCTAGCATTGGAGATCTGGCTAGGAAATATCCTTCCTTCGCACCCTCATTCTTCTAACGATTGCCAGGCTCCATAGCGATTGCCATAATACGCCAAAATCTGCTCTACTCGCTGTCGAGATGCAGAATCGGCTCCAGGCAAATAGACAAGTTTCAATCCTCCAGCTTGGCTTTGCTGATAATCAAACTGCTGAGACTGCTGGGGTAATAGATCTACTGCTATACCTGAAACCTGGCGCAAATGGGCTGCAATCTCTTGATAAACAGCCAGTGGTAGTTGAGGGTAAACAATGGACAAGTGCGATCGGGTGTTCATGGAAAGTTAAGAGCTTGGAAAGAGGCGACTACTGCTGTGGGGGCGGCAAAGACGGCAGGTTATCTCTAGAAATGGGCAAGGTGCAGCAGTTGACTTCATCAATACAAACTTTGCCCCATTGCAGGGCCCATCGCACTAGCGCCACCCGATTTCCCGTCGCTGTTTTGGTCAAAATATTGCTGATATGGTTGTCAACGGTACGCTTGCTGATTTCTAGTTTCTCAGCAATCTCGTGATTGGTTAAGCCAGCCGCAACCAATTCAACAATTTGCAGTTCCCGCTCTGAGAGCACCCCAAGATTTTGAGCTTCGCTGCTAGACATAGTTCTTTCCAATCAGTTGCGTATATCTAATTGTGTATATCTACTTACTCTACCTTCAATTTTCTATAAAGTCTTCTCCTGAGTTATGCCACCATCATTTGACCTAGCTCTTCAGGGGCTAGGTGAGGGTGAACCACCTGTCCATCACGGAACCAAACCACCCGTCTGGTTAAACGAGCCACTTCAGGTTCGTGCGTTACCATGACCACTGTGATGCCAGAAGTATTTAGCTCCGAAAAGATATTCATCACTTCTTTGGTAGTCTGGGTGTCTAAAGCGCCAGTCGGCTCATCTGCTAACAGCAACACGGGACGGTTGACAATAGCGCGAGCGATCGCCACCCGCTGTTGTTGACCTCCAGATAGCTGATTCGGTCGATTATTTAAGCGATTGGCTAACCCCACGCGAGTCAACGCCTCAGCCGCACGTTCCTTGCGTTCGTGGTTAGACACCCCCGCGTATACCATAGGCAGCATGACATTTTCCATAGCGGAGAGCTGGGGCAAGAGGTGAAACTGCTGGAAAACGAACCCTAGTTTACGGTTGCGAATGCTGGCTAGCTCTGCGTCAGACAGTTTTGAGACATCGACATTGTCTAGATAGTAAGCACCCGTAGTCGGGCGATCGAGGCAACCAATGACATTCATCGCCGTTGATTTTCCCGATCCTGATGGGCCCATAATCGCGCAGTATTCGCCAGCCTCAACGAGCAGATTCACGTCGGACAGGGCATTAACCTGGATATCTCCAGAGCCATAGGTCTTAAACACATGTTCAAGGCGAATAATAGTTTGCATGGTTAAACACTCATTAAGCACTCCGAAGTGCCACGATTGGATCAAGCTGGGCAGCTTGGCGAGCCGGGAAAACCCCAAAAACAAACCAATGCCACCTGAGACGCTCACTGCAATGGCGATCGCCGCTCCTGAAACTCCTGCCTTGAGAGGGGTCAAAGCCCCAATGACGGTAATGCCTGTAACCCCAATGCCAGTGCCAATTATCCCGCCAATCGCTGATAGGATCACGGCTTCGATCATAAACTGCATCAAAATATCGCTAGGGGACGCCCCAATCGCTTTTCTCAAGCCAATTTCCTGAGTGCGTTCGCGGACAGAGACCAACATGATGTTCATGATGCCAATGCCACCCACTAAGAGAGAGATACTGGCGATCGCTGCCAACATCAGCGTCAAGGCTCCTGTGACATTGCCGACAATTTCCAGAGCATCCTTTTGGTTACGAATCGTAAAATCGTTTTCGTTAACGACTTTATGACGGCGGCGCAGCAAGTTGGTAATTTGGAACTGCGCGGCATTGATAGAGAGTTCATCTCTAGCGTTGACATTAATAAAACTAATGGATGTGCCGTAAGGAGAAGTGCGCCCAACAATACGGCTCGTCATCGTGGTAATTGGCAGCAGAGCTACATCATCTTGGTTGCTGCCCAAGAATGCGCCCTTCGCCTCCATCACTGCAATTACCTGAAAACTGATGTTGCGGATGCGAATCTCTTGCCCAATGGGATCAGAGTCAGGAAACAGCTTTTGGGCCAGATCAGCCCCAGCGCCACGACCTGATTGCGCCGCTGCAAATCCAACTCGGTGATAAACCGTCCTCGCGCCACATTAAAGTCTCGCACCACAGTAAAGTCTGGCGTCACCCCTGCCACCGACGATTCAGTTTTTTTGTTGCGGTAAGTGACAAGCTGCTGGCTTTGCAACTGAGGCGCAACCGCACTGACAGTCGGCACTTGCGAGGCGATCGCTTCAGCATCTTCCAGGGTTAGTGTTCGAGGCCGCTCCAGTGCCCCCCGATTTTGAGCACTTTCACTGCCTGGAAGAATAAACAAAACATTAGGGCCCAATGACTCAAACTGCTCAGAGGCATAACGTTGCGCTCCCTGCCCCACCCCCACCATCAGGATGACTGACGCATTGCCAATGATGATGCCCAGCATGGTTAATGTACTACGCATCTTGTTGGCAGTCAGCGTTTTGACTGCCATTCTTGTACTTTCAACAATATTCATGGGAGTTTTGCTATGGCTGTTAGTTCTGGTTACTGCTTCGGTTTCGCCCACTGAGAGTCGTTGGGAATGTCAGTAAAAACCAGCTCTCCCGGCTCTAATCCTTCTAGAATCTGAGTCTGGTTGCCGATCGTGATGCCGATGGTGACCGCTTGGAAACGGGGCTTATTTTTGCTATCAGGCACCAACACGCCCGTCTGACCTGCGTTTGTAATAATTGCCACTGTTGGCACCACCAGTGCATTCTCCAACTGCTTGCCCAAGAAGATTGCATCTGCATTCATACCAGAACGGAGCTTGTCTTTGCCAGTGACCACAGTCACGCGCACCTGGAAAGAAGTCACATTTTGTTCCACCACTGCTTCTGGGGCAATCAAACGCACCCGTCCTTCAAACACCTGATCGGGAAACGCATCCGCAGAAATTTCGACCTTTTGTCCCAGCTTGATTTGGCTAACATCCACTTCTGGCACTTCAGCAATCACTTCTAAGCCATTTGCCAGCGCCACAACAGAAGTTGAGGTAGCAGAAGAGGTACTGGATGCAGAAGTTGTCGGGCGTG
>JAAUOQ010000412.1 GCA_012034795.1 Leptolyngbyaceae cyanobacterium CRU_2_3 | reverse complement strand
TTCATCCAAAACCAGAGAATTCCCTTAGCCCGGAAAACAGAGGCTGGAAGCTGGTTGTCTAAGAAATGCTGGAATTTCTTGATGGCAAAGGGGCGATCGCTTTGGAATGAGATTGACGTAAAACCATCTATCTCCAAATGATTGGAGTGGTGGTGGTGATCATGATCATGGTCGTGGGCACAGTGCCCGTGGTCATGATCGCAAGCCGAATGGTCATCGTGGGCATGGTCGTGGGCATGGTCGTGGGCATGGTCATGCCCATGATCGTGAGCCTCATGCCCATGATCGTGAGCCTCGTGCACAGAGCCATGCTCAGAGCCATGATCATGAGAGCCAACGTGATCGTGCTCTTTCCGCTCTGGCTCAAAGTACTTATCTGACTCAAACAATCCCACACTCAAAATTAGCGGTAGCGGCACTTGAGATTTTTGGGTTCGGAGAATCCTGGCTCCTTCTTTGAGATCACGAATTTTGATTTCTAAAGCATCTAGATTGCCTTCATCGACCAAATCAGTTTTATTCAGCAGAATAATATCGCCATAGAGGATCTGATTGTAGGCTGCCTGACTGTTGAAGAGATCGAGGCTGTAATTTTCAGCATCTACCAACGTAATGATAGAGTCGAGGCGGGTTAGGTCGCGGAGTTCTGTCCCCAAGAAAGTCAGGGCGATCGGCAATGGGTCTGCCAACCCTGTTGTTTCCACAACCAGATAATCGATTTGATCGCGGCGTTCTAAGACTCGATAAACCGCCTCAACCAAATCGTTGTTAATCGTACAGCAAATGCAGCCGTTGCTCAGTTCCACCATATTGTCATTGCTGTTGTCAAGTGAGATCAGCAGTTCATTGTCGATGCCGATCTCGCCAAACTCATTGACCAAGACGGCGGTTTTCAGCCCTTCCTGATTCGTGAGAATATGGTTGAGCAGGGTGGTTTTACCACTGCCCAAAAAGCCTGTGATGATGGTAACAGGAAGACCGTGTTTGGCATCGTCCATCTGAGGAGACGCAGTGGAGGTTACTACTGAGGAGGTCATAGCCACTCGTTAAAAACTTCAGGATAATGGAAAGGGAACCCAGTGTAAAACAGTTGCTGGAACAGCGATCGTTTAGCAGCAATTGGTTTAGCAGAGATGAGTCTAATTAACTAGAGCGATTGCTCTTCTATTATTGCCTGTCTATCTACTAAGTTGTGGTTAGTTTTTCATGAGTTTTGAGTTTGAGGGGCGATCGCGCCGCATCATGGCACTTCACTTTCACCGATGTTGCTTGAAGCAATGTTGCTTTAAGTAAAGTGTTTTAACTACCTTGTTAAGATATTTTTCCTGGGAAATTGTGGCTGACGCTACTCCAAAACCCTATTTTTATACTCCAAAACTCCACCATGACGCTCAAACTGTACAACACCCTGACTCGCTGCAAACAAACTTTTGTCCCCCTGGAGCCAGGGCATGTCAAGATGTACTACTGCGGCGTCACGGTGTATGACTACTGCCACTTGGGTCATGCCAGAGCCTGCATTATTTGGGACATTGCGCGTCGCTACTTAAGCTGGCGTGGGTATACCGTCCGCTACGTACAAAACTTTACAGATATTGACGACAAAATTCTCAATCGAGCCAAAGCAGAAGGTTCATCCATGCAGGCGGTGTCCGAGCGCTTCATCCAAGCCTATTTTGAAGATATGGCGCGATTGAATGTGATGGAAGCCGATGAATATCCTCGTGCTACCCACACGCTAGACGGCATTAAACGGTTAATTCATGATCTAGAACAAAAAGGCTATGCCTATCCTGCCTCCGGAGATGTCTACTATTCCGTGCGAGCCTTCCACAACTATGGCCAGCTCTCAGGAAGAAAGCTAGAGGATATGCAGGTAGGAGCAGGTGGACGCACCGAGGTTACTGATACTGACGATCCAGAAGCCCCCAAGAAGAAAGATCCTTTTGACTTCGCCCTTTGGAAAGCCGCTAAGCCCGGCGAACCTGCCTGGGATTCTGCTTGGGGTGCGGGTCGTCCGGGCTGGCATATTGAGTGTTCCGCTATGGTACGCGATCGCCTTGGCGACACCATTGATATTCATGCGGGCGGCAATGACCTGATCTTTCCGCACCATGAAAATGAAATTGCTCAATCGGAACCTGTAACTGGAAAACCGCTAGCAAATTATTGGTTGCACAACGGCATGGTCAATGTGGCTGGACAAAAGATGTCCAAGTCTTTGGGCAATTTCACGACCATCCGTAATCTCCTAGATTCCGGGCTGAACCCTATGGCACTGCGTCTGTTCATTCTGCAAGCTCACTACCGCAAGCCAATTGACTTTACCGATGAGGCGATCGCCTCATCCCAAAACAGTTGGGAAACTTTGAAAGAAGGCTTGCTATTTGGCTATAAGTTTGGGCACTCTCTGGGCTGGATAGATACAAAAGACAGTTCTTTTGGCGATCCGGCCGCTATGCGGATTGATGCTGATAGTGAGCTAGTGCAACGCTTCCAGACTGCAATGGACGATGACCTGAATACCTCTGGGGGCGTTGCTGTGCTGTTCGAGATGGCCAAGGAGTTGCGTAAGACAGGCAATATCCTCACCCATGCAGGCAAGACAGATACTGACTCACAAAGCCTACGGCAACAGTGGCAAACCCTGGTCGTTCTAGCACAGGTACTTGGCTTAGAGGCAAAACAGACCGAAGAAACACCATCCACAACATCGCCAGTGCCTGAAAAAATTGAGGCGTTGATTGAGCAACGGGCAGCCGAGAAAAAGGCAAAAAACTTTGCAGCAGCCGATCGCATCCGCGATCAACTCAAAGCTCAAGGCATTGTCTTAGTGGACAAACCAGGTGGACTTACTGAGTGGCATCTAGAGTAGATTTGGGCTAGAAAAAGGCTAGAAAAAGGCTAGGCAGATGCAGGCAGAAGTCACTAATCTGTTAGACTGCCTTAGTCTAAATCTGAGCGATCGCTCTTTCCTTCTTGCGTCTGATGGCTTCTCCTTTACGGCTATTGTTACTCTCCACACCGGTTGGGCCGCTCGGCTCCGGGCTAGGGGGAGGTGTTGAGCTAACACTCCGCAATATCGCGCAGGAAATGGTGCAGCGAGGGCATTCCCTGACGATTTTGGCTCCCACAAATTCCCGCTTGGAAGGCTTAGTGATTCAAGAAGTTCCAGGCAATCTACAAATCACGGCTCAAACTCAAGGGCGCGACTCGCCGATTAGCTTGCCCGAAAACTCGGTTTTGGCAAACCTCTGGGATGCTGCTTGCCAAATGCACCACTCGTATGATCTACTGCTCAACTTTGCCTATGATTGGTTGCCATTTTATTTGACTCCGTTTTTCGATCGCCCGATCGCTCACCTCGTCAGCATGGGTTCGCTGACAGCAGCGATGGATCAGGTGATTGAGCAGACAATCGAGCGATTTCCAAATACCATTGGCGTTCACAGCCGGGCACAAGCTGATACATTTTCCTTTAGCGATCGCTGCGTGGTGTTGGGCAACGGGCTAGATTTATCTCTCTATCAATTTCAGCCACAGCCCCAAAATGCCTTAGCTTGGGTCGGTCGGATTGCTCCAGAGAAAGGGATTGAGGATGCGATTGTGGCTGCTCAAGCCACTGGAGCTACCCTGAAAATCTGGGGAGCTATGACAGACCCTGACTACTGGCAAATGGTTTGTAAAAACCATCCTCAAGCAAACTTTAGCTATGAAGGCTTTCTGACGACCGAACACCTTCAGCAGTGCCTAGGTCACTGTCGAGGATTGCTGATGACACCCAAATGGATTGAGGCATTTGGCAACGTCGCGATCGAAGCCTTGGCCTGTGGCGTTCCTGTCATTGCCTATCGGGCGGGGTGGCCCTGCCGAAATTGTTCAAGATGGCAAAACAGGCTGGCTGGTTACATCTGACAGCATTGAAGGCTTAATTGAAGCGATCGATCGCCTGCCCCTGATCGATCGCTTCACCTGCCGTCAACAGGCAGAAACAACCTATTCCATGACGGCAATGGGCAATCGCCTGGAAACCTGGTTTCAGAACATTCTAGCGGCAATGGTTATCTGAAGCACTTGACTTGGTGCCACTGCTGATCCTCATCCTGGCAATAATAACAGCCTTCCCACCAAGCACATCGCACATACGACAGTTCTACCAATCGGCTCTTAGAAGGTTGCTCATCACTGAGGAGTTCGACCACCTCCTGC
>JAAUOQ010000411.1 GCA_012034795.1 Leptolyngbyaceae cyanobacterium CRU_2_3 | reverse complement strand
CAATCAAGTTGTCGGGCATGAGAACTTGGAATAAAAGTTGACCTTGCAGTTGTTGTTTTGAGGAGAGTAATTTATGGAGACTTTTGCTTATCTCCAAGTTGCTCAGGATTACGAAAATCCTGAAAGCAAAGAGCTAGTTTTCTTAAAAGATAGTCTGTCGATGCTTCGCTCCTTAAGTGGAATGAAGCTTCCAAGTCAGATTCTCTTTATCTTGCTAGGTGTCGCTTCTTCTGCCTTTATATTGAATATTGCTAGTTCTGCTCAAGCTGCCTTATATCGCGGAGACAGTGGCCCTGATGTCACCTATCTCCAAAATCTTCTCAATGACAATGGCTACTCTGTTCCTGTAACTGGGTACTACGGAACTCAAACTGAAAGCCAGGTCTATAGCTTCCAGTCTAGTAGTGCTTTAGCGGCAGATGGCGTTGCTGGTGATGATACCTTCTCGGCTCTAGAGGACTTCGTGCCAATCAGACCCGATGGCGGCAGTAGCAGCGTATTACAGTTTGGCGACAGCGGCACTGATGTCACAACTCTTCAGTATCTACTAAACGATAACGGTTATTTCTCTGGTCCTTATACAGGGTACTTTGGTTCTTCAACCGAGCAGGCTGTGATCGACTTTCAATCTAGCAATGGGCTGACTGCGGATGGCATTGTCGGTTCGGCAACGCTTGCGGCGCTGGAAAATGATGGCTTCCTCAATTTGGCTCCTGATGGTGGGCTATCTCCTGGGGCTGAAGGGGCAGCGGTTACCAATCTTCAGAATCTTCTGAATGATAAGGGTTATCCTGTTGCAGTAACGGGTTACTACGGCAGCGTTACCGAACAGCAAGTGTCGAACTTTCAGTATGATAACTACTTAGTTGTGGATGGTGTAGCAGGTTCCACGACGCTGGCTGCCTTACAAGGCAGTGGTGTACCTACCTTACTCCCTGACGATTCTGGCTCGGTTTACCAGTTGGGTGACACTGGCTCTGGTGTTCTGAGTGTGCAACAGTTCCTAAAAACCGCGGCTACTATACAGGTGCATCAGATGGTATCTATGGAACCGGTACTTACAATGCTGTAGTGGCTTATCAGAGAGCAATAGGGGTAACCGCAGATGGAGTCTGGGGGCCCAGAACGGCTGAGGGAACTGTTCTCGCTCGGTCGTAGTGCTTAAAGTGAAGCAGTCTCTACTTGAATTGCTGTGCGAATTCAGCATAGAAGCTAGACTAGGGTTCTGCTTCACCTTTAATCTGTTTTTTAAGGTTGTGTTGAAGTATTTAGCCCTTGGGTCAAGATTACAGCGTCGCTAAGGTCACGATTGTGGAAAGTCGCGATTATTGGAAGTCGCTGTGAAGTTAGCTATGCTGACTTTATAGTTGAGGAATAACCTATGGAAACTTTTGCATATATTTACCTGGCACAGGACTATGAAGAGCCTGAGCCTAGAGAATTTGCTGTTTACAAGAGGGTTGACCTGGCTACAAGAGAAGGGATGGCTAGACTGGGGCAAGGTTCGGTTCTCTAACTCTGGAGCGATCGCCCTTTTGATCTCCCTGAGCACGCTTTGGACGACTGGATTGGCAGAGATGGCTGTAGCGGCGATCGCTGATAACAGCGGGGGTTTACTCCTATCCAGGGGTCATGATTCGCCCAGATGGGGAGCAGATTGTTTCTATGGCATCTGGTTGCTCAATTTCTCTGAACCCCTGCACTCGCTATACTCCCTTCTATCCAGCGGAGCCTGACTATCGTCCGCTCCGTCCACAGACCCCAATCCAGCTAATTCCCAGAGATCCTGGCTATCAGCCGGTGCGCCCAGCAGCAGGCGTGTTTTTGCGGCGTGGCGATGTCGGTTCAGATGTGCGCTATGTCCAAGATTTACTGCGATCGGCTGGCTACTTTAACGGCACTTCAACAGGATTCTATGCCACGCTCACTGAAAGTGGAGTCAAGTCTTTTCAGCGTGCTCAAGGCTTAGGGGTTGATGGGATTGTGGGCGCACAAACGTTGGCTGCGCTCGAAGCGCAAGCTTAGAGCAATCCAGGCTCGGAGCGATAAAGGCTTGGAGCGACACAAGCGTAGAAGCAGCATCAGATAGAGTCAAGGCGATCGCTTCAATCTAAGCCAGCAAAATCTGAGCAGGGTTGAGATTTGTAGTCGGGAATGAGTTTAAGAGGAAAACGGGATGGAAGTACTTGCTTATCTTCATTTAGCTCAGGACTATGAAAATCCTGGCGAGGAGTCGGTTGGCTCACTTGCAGATGGCTTACTGGCAGATGCAATGGGATTTTCTGCTCTAGAAGGCATCCCGCTCTCTAATAGTGCCGCTCTAGGGCTAGTGAGTTTGCTCTGCTGTTCTTGGATGATGGGTTTATCTCAGGTTGCTCAAGCTCAGACTTACTCCAGTGAGGGGCTTTATCCTTCTAGCGTTTATGCTTTTGAAGATAACAGTACCCTGAACTCAAGTGCTGCCCCTTCCTACCTGACTTCAGAAAATAGTATCTATAGCACTGAGCGTTATGCATACGTTCAACCAGACGTTGGGGCAATTGCCTATGGTCGCCGCTATGCCTACCCTTGTGCTAACGTCGCATCCTATCCTTTATATCCCTCTACCTATGTGCCGCTTCGCCCAACTGTGGTTCGCAGCCCTGCTAGAGACAACTTAGGGCTAGATGGCTTGGAGTTAGGCGATAGTGGTGAGGCAGTGCGACAACTTCAGGATTTGCTGAAAAACACAGGCTATTTCAACAGCCCTTCCACTGGCTATTTTGGGACAACTACCGCAAGTGCTGTCATTGCCTTTCAACAAGACTATGGCTTGGTCGCAGATGGTGTGGTTGGCTCATCAACTCTTGCAGCCCTGCAAGGTAGGGACTATCGTCCATTGCGTCCCAGTGATGATATCTTGCAGTATGGCGATCGCGGAGCACAAGTCAGCCAGGTTCAGCGTGCCTTGAATGGGCTTGGCTACTATGACGGTACAATTGATGGGGTTTTTGGCGCATCGACCGCAGCCTCCGTTCGGGCATTCCAGAGGGATTACGGTTTGAGCGCGGATGGGGTTGTGGGTGCTGTCACTCTGGGAACGCTACAAGCGTTATGACTCCGGGAAAGTTACAAATGTTCGATACAGATCTGGCTTAATTTCGGGAATTGAATTTCAGGAAGAAAGAAGCAGGGTACCCTGTTGCATTGAGGAGTTAACTTGGTACGATTGTACCATAAATTTTGTAGAGCAAAAAATTTTATGCCACAACTTCAAGCCGTAATTTTTGATGTCGATGGCACTTTGGCAGATACTGAGCGAGACGGTCATCGAGTTGCGTTCAATCGGGCGTTTGCAGCAGCAGGATTGGATTGGGAGTGGTCGGTTGAACTGTATGGCAAGCTGCTAGAAATCACAGGCGGCAAAGAGCGGATGCGGTTTTACCTGGATCAATATCATCCAGGCTCTACTAGCCTGCCCAATTCTTTAGGAAGCACGCTTTCAGAACAAATTGCCAGCCTGCACGCAGCAAAGACGGTTTACTATGAGCAACTGCTGGCTGAGAGTGTGATTCCGCTACGTCCTGGTGTGAAACGGCTGCTGATGGAAGCCCGTCAACAAGGAATTCGTTTGGCGATCGCCACCACCACCACTCCTGCGAATGTGACTGCGCTACTCAAAATGCGATCGCCCCCGAAGCCATTGACTGGTTTGAGGTGATTGCGGCGGGGGATATTGTGCCTGCCAAAAAGCCTGCACCTGATATCTACCACTATGTGTTGCAAGCGATGAACCTGCCCCCGGAAGTTTGTCTGGCAATGGAAGATTCTCGCCAAGGTTTGCGATCGGCTCTGCAAGCAGGACTAAAAACCGTAGTGACGGTGAATGGCTATACACAACATCAAGATTTTCGGGGGCAGCCCTTGTGGTGGATCAATTAGGAGAGCCAGATGCAGCTTTTCAGGCGATCGCAGGTAACGCAGGTAACGCCACCTACTTTAGTGTGGATCTGGCTAAGCAACTGTTAGAGGACTAAGAGATTATGGGAGGGCGATCGCCTCTCTTCGACTCAATCCAGCGATGACACTCGCAACCCCGATGAGGTGATTAGCCTGATGCGGCGTCCGATGGCAGAAGAATAGGGAACGATGGTTTTGAGGGGAGTAGATGGCGATAGCGAGCACTGACTTTTGTTCGCATCTCCACATATCCAGGTTCAACTGTTAAAGTGCCACGATCACTCT
>JAAUOQ010000410.1 GCA_012034795.1 Leptolyngbyaceae cyanobacterium CRU_2_3 | reverse complement strand
GTGGCACTGGTGGGGGTGCTAGTTCTAACTTTAGAGCTAGTTCTAGCGCTGATAACGCTTCCGGAACCAACAACGCTTTACGTGTTCCTTCTAATCAAACCTTGGCTTTGGTGGGGGGTTCCATTATTTCGACTGGAGGAACTCTCCAAACAGAAGGTGGACGAATCGAACTGGGCAGCGTTTTAGGAACAGGGTTTCGTGACATTAACGCCCAGTCAGAGTGGGTTTGTCTTAAGTTATGACAACCAAACCACTTTTGGAGATATCCAACTGTTAGGGGCAACTGCTGTCGATGCCAGTGGTCAAGCCGGTGGAGATATTCAGATTCAAGCCAGGCGAGTTATTCTTCGGGGAGGCTCTGCGATCGAAGCTTCAACATTAGGCAATGCGGCTGGGGGAACCATTAGAGTCACGGCATTGCAAGGGGTTGAATTGAGTGGCACTACCGCAGACAATCCCCAGGATTCGCGCCGATTGGTGACTTCTATTTCGGCAGACAATCGTGGTACGGGTAGAACTCCAGGAGAATTAACCGTCAATACAGCACGACTGACTATTCGTAATGGGGCGCGTATTTCTGCTAGTACTAAAGATGAAGGCGTGGGAGGCGATATTAATATCAATGCAACTGATTTAGTAGAACTGGTTGGCACAGGTATCTCGTCTGGTGGACAGCGATCGAGTGGGATTTCTGTGCAAACGCGGGGGGCTGGCAGAGCAGGAGATTTACGAATCACCACCCGACAACTGCTAGTTAGAGAGGGGGCGGAAGTTTCAGCGTCAACATTTGGGACGGGGAATGGCGGAAATGTTTACATTCAAGCAACGGAACGAATAGACCTGACTGGAACTTCTCCAGATGGATCGCTGAGAAGTCGGATAGTTGCCGAAGTCGGGAAGCGTGGAGAAGTCATTAATCCAGTAGAAATTATACCCGCAGTCGCTCAAGGGGGTGATGTCAATGTCACAACTCACCAATTGACGATTCAAGCTGGCGCTGCTATTTCTGTAAGTAGTCGCACGCCAACTGGACAAGCTGGAAACTTAAATATTACCGCCAATACCATTGTGTTAGATCAAGGGAGAATTACGGCGGAAACCAGCGCAGGGAGTGGTGCTGAAATTACCTTACAAGGGCTAAACCTCTTACTGCTGAGAAACAACAGTTTGATCTCAGCCCAAGCCTCTGCCTTAGCAGACGGGGGAAATGTGACTGTGAATACCCTCAATGGCTTTGTCGTCGCAACACCAGCCCAGAATAGTGACATTATCGCCGCTGCCTCTCAGGGCACGGGAGGAGATATCTCCATTAACGGTTCTCAGGGGATCTTTGGCATTGAGGAACAGACGGCCGTTCCACAAAATCAAACCAATGATATTGATGCCAGTTCTCAATTTAATCAATCCGGTACCGTCACAATTAGCCAACCTAATGTTGACCCCAGTCAAGGCTTGATAGAACTGCCCACTGATGTAGTCGATCGCTCCACTCAAATTGCTCGTGGCTGTGGTTCTAGAAGTAACGAATCGGGCCGCTTCGTGGTGACTGGACGGGGAGGCTTGCCACTTAGCCCAGATCAGCCTTTGCAAAATCGCTCGATTGTCTCTCCCAATTGGGTTAGCCTAGATTCAGAGTTTGGAGATGCGTCCACTTCTGGGCCACAGAGCCAGGATGAGAACCGTTTAGAGCAGGCTGATCTTCCAGCAAATGTCATTGTGGAAGCCAATGGGTTGAGTAGAGATGCGGACGGCAAGAGGGTTTTGGTGGCACAATCACATGCCACGGAACATGCCACAGAACCTAATGGATTATGGACTCTGCCAATCCAGTGCGATCGCCCTTGAGTACTTTAGTTATGCCAATTTGAATTGGCTATGAGGCAGATGTTTTTGAGAGCGCGCGACTCTCTAAAACAAACATCCGTCCTGAGTTTGTCCACTACCCTATGGAGTAGGATTCGACCTCACTTTGCAGCAATGGGCGGCTTTGGTCAATCTCAACCGATTTTCTGCTGCATCTCAGCGGAGTAAAGGCTGAGTTCCCAGATTTTCCAGCCCAACGGCTTTGAGTAAATCCGTCCAGTCTTGAGCGATCGCTTGATTCTCAGGCTGGGCTAGCTTCAGTTCTGCCAAGGTTGTCAGCGCATCGTACCAAATCCCATTTTCTGCGTAGAGGGCGGCTTGCTGCTGGGGTGTGGCTTGAGTCAGGCGATCGCGGAGTCCTTGATCCAACTGGGTTCGCTGTATCCACCCTTCAACATAATCCAGGGTGGCAGCTTGATTCGACTCACACACAGACCTCACCTTAAAAAACCAGTGATACGGTTGGTTTCTCTCTAACTGTCCGACTGTAGAGGGCAGTTGCACAGAAATAATTCCAGGCGTTGACGGCACAGGCAACAGAGTACGATAGATCGTTTGATCCTGATGATTTTGCAAGACAAACTCGATTGTCTTCACTTTTGTAGGGTCATAGGGCACAGAGAACCAAAAGCGCGGTTGATCAGTGCTGGTTAATCCCCAAACTTGAGTGGTTGTGGCAGCGTCTGAAGTTGTACTCAAGGTTTGCTCCGGTACAAGCGCCATCAGAGGGTAGCTGATGGAGTGATTTTCAGCGCTTCCAGCCACGCATCCCCTAGAAGCGCCTTCGCCCCGATTCCCCGGTGCACCCCGATCGGGTGGCGGTGGGGGTGGCATATAGGAAATAGAAGCCACTGAACCAGGCAGCGATGCTGCTGCCCGTAGCTTTGCCGATAAGCTGAAACTGGTGAGCAGGCTCAGGGATAGTATGGGCATTAACGCGAATGGCTGCCACAAAAGTTTTACAGACAAGAGTTTCATAGATAGTTTCATAAATGACTCCTAAATGAGCGTTCCAGCGATCGAGAATCAGCCAAAGTCTTGATGTAAATGATTCCACTGCTACCTACTAAGGCTAGGATTGGTGGAATCATCGGTATCCAACCGCTCCACTGAACCAGAACAACCAAACAGATGCCAGGCAGCATGATGATTGCCCCCCCAACTGCCAGCCCCCAAGCAGGCAACTGTCGAATAAACTGGGTAATTAAGCCCCCGATGATAGACCACCCTAAGACCCAAATTGTTTCTTGCCACAGGTTCCAAGTCCATAGTAGTGATCGTTCTGCCAAGGCAGCACTCATCAATTGACTAGTCATCTGTGCTTGCAGGATCACTCCTGGTATTTTCTGTATGGCTCCCTGATTTGTTTTGTAAGGCGTTAGCGAGTAATCTTGAAAGCTTTCAGCCGTTGTTCCAATCAGTACCACTCGGTTCTTAATCATATTCGCATCTACTTGACCTGACAAAATCTGGCTCAGTGTGACTTGAGGAACAACCTCCTTGGGCGATCGATACGATCGGTAGTTCAACAAGATCTGGTGCCCCCAAGCATCAATGCCCTGATATCCGCCTGTATGCGCTTCAATGGGCTGAAAGTGAGCCTTGCCGAGTTGCCAAGAACCATCAGATGCGAATTGCAGTCCCATATTTTGAGCCGCCAAATAGCGGAGGGCAAGCTGCACGCTAAAGGCATAAGCGGCAGTACACGCAGAAGAGGGAGGGGGGGTTAAGGACAAGAGTTGCCGCCTTACCACACTGTCAGTATCGAGGACGAGATCGCTAAATCCGAGCCGATCGGCCGGGATCTCTGGGGGAGGGGCAACCCCCACACGCCCAGCTTGCGGATCGCTAACTTTACAGATAGTGACGAGGCGATCGGTCTGCTGCATTTTGGTTGCCAGCGCAGGCATATTTTTTCCGACTGGGTAATCTCGATAGATATCTAACCCAATCACTCGCGGCTGGTAGGCTACCAATTTTTCTAGCAGGTTGGCAAGGGACTGATCCGAAAGTGAGCCACGTCGTGACTCTGAAGACTGTGCCTGGACATCCTCTTCGGTAATCGTCACCACGAGCAGACGATTGTCAGGCTTTTCCTCTGGGCGCAATTGCAAAAGTTGGTCAAACGACTGGAGTTCCAAGGGTTGCAATAGTCCTAAATGGCGGATGCCCAGGATGAATGTGGCGATCGCCACACTCATCAGCAAGGCTGACCTAACTTTAGGGCGTCTGATCGGAGGAGTATTCGCAGATCGGCTGATTGCTGGAGGGGTCGCCGTTCTGGTGCCTGTCCAAGTCATCGGTGTTTCAGCCAGATTTTGATAAATCACAGGCAACCAAGTGGCACAAGGAAATTGCCCCTCCAAGCCTT
>JAAUOQ010000409.1 GCA_012034795.1 Leptolyngbyaceae cyanobacterium CRU_2_3 | reverse complement strand
AGGCAATTTTGTGTAGTCGCGTTCTCTGCGGTCAAGCTCTGTGCGATCGCCGCATCTCCCCCGGTTTTGGAGGAAAATTGTGAGCCAACAAATCCTGAGACAACACTGGCAGCCGCAAATAGAGAAGTCTGACCCAGGAAAGCGCGTCTACTCTTACGAAACTTTGTGTGCTTTCCCTTAGATTCACGATTTTCAGGTTGGTGATTCTCAGATTGGTGGTCGTAAGTCATTTGGTGATGCCCTTTGTTTGAGTGATCAATAACAAGTTATGCAATAATGGAATGGTTGAGAATTTCCTATTCGCAAAACTCCCAATAACCTGCTTGAGTAAAGCAGCGATCGCCTTACAGCATGCTTAGACGAATTGTGAGTAGTTGAATAACATACACCCTGAGCATAGTCATCATACCAGAGAGCAGTCCTAAGAGCTATAGGGCTAGCGACTACATTAGGGGCTAATAATTGATAGTTCAACATGACTTGAATTGATACCTCTTTAGATCATGAGACTCATACCTATAAAATGAATGCAATTTTAATCACCACCTCAACGAGCAGCAATGGTTTTCGGTCTTTCTCAAACTAACTCCATGCTCCAGTGATTTAACCCTCTTTTATCTCCTCATTCTGTGGGTAAACACACAGAATAATGTTTGCCCTATTCGCTACTCGCTCATGCCTGGAAAGAGTTAATAGTCCCTATTTTTCATACGGCTGCCCACTGGCAGCAGGAGGTCTGGCTCTGCCGCCAAACCCTGCTAGCACAATGATCGTCAGCAAATAAGGGATCGCCTGGTAAAGCTGAGGTGGAATTAACGCGAGACCTGAGTTGGCAGTGGAGGTGAGGCTAGCAGCCCGGATTTGAATGGCAGTTCCCAACCCAAACAGCAGCGAAGTCCCAAATGCACCTAATGGTGTCCAGCGCCCAAAAATCATAGCGGCAAGCGCAATGAAACCACGTCCGGCGCTCATGCGCAGCGTAAAAGAACCAACCTGTTCTAAGGTCAGCCAAACGCCTGCCAGTCCAGCGATCGCCCCCCCCTGCAATTGTACTGATATAGCGGACTTGCTCTACATGGATGCCAACGGTATCGGCTGCTCGCGGATGCTCACCGACAGAACGCACCCGTAATCCCCAAGGCGTATAAAACAGAATATAGTGAATCACGCCCGTCAGCAGCAGCATTGTATATACAATGGGCTGATGATTGAATAGCAATTCGCCGAGCACCGGAATCTGTTGCAAACCTGGAATGGGCATGCGGGGAAACGTACCCGGAGCAGTCGGGGCATTTGTCGTCATCCAGCGCTGATAGATCCAACCCGTCATTCCCCAAGACAGTAAATTAATTACCGTGCCGCTAATAATCTGATCGGACTTGAACCGAATGGAGGTGACAGCATGGAGTCCACCCAATAGGACCCCAGACAAAATTCCAGCCATCACACCCAGGGCCAAACTCAGCAGATTGGCCAATGGAGAAACCCCAACGATCGCTTGAATGGGAGCATAACTGTACATGGCTACGAGTTGTGCCATCATTGCTCCAGTCAGCATCATGCCTTCAATGGCAATGTTGACTACGCCTGCCCGTTCTGAGAGGATGCCCGCATAGGCTCCCAGGGCGATCGGGGTAGCGGTAATCAAAGCCAATTTCAAAAAACCTGTGAGTTCTTCCATTTCAGCCCCATCCTCGCGTCAGCGGCACTGTTTCAATTTGGCTTTGTGGCAGTCTGAGTCGGTAAATCCAGCGGACGATTGCTGGAGCTGCTACAAATAGCAAAATTACCGCTTGAACGATAAAAATCATTTCTTTGGAGACTGCCCCACCCGATCGCAACTGCATGACATCGCTACCATTGCGGAGCGCCCCAAACAAAATAGCCGACAGCAGCACGCCAAGCGGCTGGTTTTGCCCCAGCAAAGCCACAGGAATGGCATCAAACCCATAATCACTGGAATAAAGCACAGGCATAGCGCGATCGACTCCCAAAATCTGCACTGCACCCCCCAATCCTGCCAGTCCTCCAGACAATGCCAGACTCAGTACGGTGAGAGCACCAATTTTCATGCCTGCGTAACGGGCGGCTTCAGGGTTGCTGCCAACGGTGCGTAGCTCAAAGCCCAAAGTAGTTTTGCCGAGTAACCACCAGACAAAGTAGGCGGTAAGGCAGGCAAGCAGTATCCCCCAATGTAAGCGATCATAGAATCTGGGAAGAACAGCCGTAGCCAAAATTTCAGGTGTGCGAATCACAGACGGTGAGGTATCTTTCATCGGATTTTCACCAGCCAGTCTTGCAGGAAAAATGCCAGGTAGTTGAGCATGATGGTATTAATGACTTCATGCGAGCCGAACTGGGCTTTGAGAAAACCGGGGATTGCCCCCCATGCGGCTCCGCCACTGATCCCCGCTGTCAGCGCTGCTAACAGGTGAATTCCAGGCGGCAGGGGGAGGGCATAGCCGACCCATACAGCGCAGGTTGCCCCCATCAAAAATTGCCCAGATGCGCCAATGTTAAATACACCAGTGCGGAATCCCAACGACAGTGCCAATCCGGTAAACATCAACGGAATGGCCGAAACCAGCGTATTAGCAAAGGCATATTGCTTGAATAATGCTCCATCTAGCAAACCGCCATAGGTAACTGCCACCTTTGCCCAGTCCCAGTTGAGAGTAAAGCCGATGATGGGCACGGTGATCAGCAAAGCAGTGGCGATCGCCAACAGCGGTGTCATGAGTTGTCGCCCAACGGTTCTGTAAAACTTTGGTTTTGCTTCTGCCACCCTGCAATACTCCTCCCACTTTGATTGCCATCTTTGATTGCCATCTTTGATTGCCATCTTTTGATCCACACCGAATGATTCAAAATGATTCAAACCAGGTGTAATTTGATCTGACATCTTGCTGCATAGACGAAATGCCTCGTCCTATACCGTTTGCTCACATTTCTCTGTATGAATTACAGGTTGAATGTTTTCCAGTGAAAGTTTACCTAATCCAGTGTATTGAAGTGCTAATTTATACTTAATTATTTTTCAAACGATCATTGTCTCCGTCCAAAAGTTCTAAGTTTCTATCAACTTTGCTGCAAATGGTCATCCCCTGTGTCAAAAAGTTCCAAGTTACCGTCAACAGCTAGAAGAGTTGCTAAAGTTACTCAAGGATTTTTAGACGAAGCTCAACCTGATCGAACTGTACTTTATGGTTATGGAATGGGCTAGCAGGCTTCTAGATTATCCGTTGCTCTCCTTCATCTCGCTGCCCTTGGATCAGCCATGTCAATGGGTCTACTCAAACGCGCTTTTCAAGTTCTGGCACAGAGGTGGCGCGATCGCACTCCAACTCGACACCGGGTTAACCAATGGTTTAAGTGGTTGGCTCCTGGTTTGTTGGTCAAACGCTGGCTGCTGATTAGTGTCGTAGGTATGGTGTGTATGGGGTTAGGATTTGCCATCTGGTCAAATCTAACGCCCGTTTACTATTTCAGTGAGTTCGTTCGAGAATTGCTACGAACCATCACCGATCGGGTGCCCAATTACATCAGTGGTCCGATTGTCATCCTCAGCGGATTTTTGCTAATTCTTTGGGGTCAAAAGCGCAGCCTCAATTCCATCACCGAAGTGCTGATGCCCGAAGGCGACGGCGAATTGGTAGATCGGCTGATGACCCACCGACGGTTGCATCGGGGCCCAAAAATTGTGGTAATTGGCGGTGGCACAGGCCTATCCACCCTGCTGCGGGGGCTGAAGGGGTTGAGTGCAAATATCACAGCGATCGTTACGGTCGCAGATGATGGAGGTTCTTCTGGACGCTTGCGTCGAGAAATTGGTGTCTTACCCCCTGGAGATATCCGCAACTGTCTGGCAGCACTGGCAGATGAAGAGAAGCTACTGACTGAATTATTTCAGTATCGCTTCCGAGCCGGAGACGGACTAATGGGGCATAGCTTTGGCAATCTGTTTTTAACTGCCATGAGCGAAATAACGGGCGATCTGGAACAGGCGATCGCTGCTAGTTCCAAAGTTCTGGCGATTCGGGGACAAGTCTTACCTTCCACCCTCAGTGATATGCGTCTATGGGCAGAACTGGCAGATGGAAGGCGCATTGAAGGAGAATCCAATATCACGGAAGCGCAAGGTAAAATCGTTAAAATTGGCTGTACTCCTACTTACCCTTAGCCTTGCCTAAAGCCGTACAGTCGATTGAGGAGGCGGACTACATTATCATTGGCCCTGGCTCTCTTTACACCAGCAT
>JAAUOQ010000408.1 GCA_012034795.1 Leptolyngbyaceae cyanobacterium CRU_2_3 | reverse complement strand
GCTGATTGAATATAAAAATTTAAGGACGCAGCTGGGTTCCTCAGCCTTCGAGAAATGGAACAAGAAGGCCGTTTTGCCCACCAGCCAGACCTCGCCGAAAACCAGCTGAAGAGCCTGCCTCACTCGCAGAAGTTTCCATATTTGACCTCATCCGTGCTTTTCAGAACGTATTAAAACGCTTTGAAGAATCGCATGATTTTGGCGACATCATTGATGATCGCTACACGGTTTCCGATAAGATCGAGCTACTTCTCCGCTGTCTCTCTCCAGGAGAATCACTTCGATTTGAAGATCTTTTCCAAAGCGCCACAACTAAAGCTGAAGTCATCGTTACTTTTCTGGCACTACTCGAATTGATGAAACTTAACCAATTCGTTGTGCGGCAAAGTGAGCTATTGGGCAAAATCGTTATTGAACGCCGCAGCAATCAATCCGTAGCAGCGCTAGAAGCAGCAGAACTAGGCTCAGAATTTGACTGAGTCACTGCTGGGCTCTGGGAAATTCCCAATCAGTCGAAAATCAGTTCAGTCGGAAAACAATTCGCGCTTTCGTTAGATCGTAAGGCGACATTTCCATTTTTACTTTATCACCTACGACTAGGCGGATGAACCGCTTGCGCATTTTCCCGGAAATATGAGCCAAGACTTCGTGACCGCTCTCCAATTTTACGCGAAACATGGTCCCCGCAAGAACTGAGGAAATCTCACCATTGGTGGTTCCACCAATCAGTGCAATACCTGGAAAAGCTTGCTGAATGCGCCGCAAGATGAGTTCGTGATCAAAATCAATTGCGGCAAAGAGGATACCTGCTTGGGGAGTCATTCCCGCCAAAGAATGAGTACACTCATGAAGAACCTCAGTAATTGCCATCAGCGAATCCGGATCATTGCTATGCCCAACTACACTTTTAAACATGGGTTTGGATGGGTGGTATTACTCTAATCTGGTAGAATTCCTCCTTAAGTATTCCCAAAGATGATGAGCGATCGCGTCATCAACCTTCACAGTTCCACATCACCTAACGGTGAAGCTTAACGGCGGTCAGTAATCTTTGGAACATGGCTAAGGTCTTGATACCGCCCGTTGCAGTGCTGCATTGGTCAATCTGGACAAGAACCCATCCAGCCACGGCTCGTTTCTTCCACTATAAAAAGTGGGCAAATCTCTCCCCGCCTAAATATAACTGTAATCTTACTGTAATCCTTAAGACGAGGAGGGATTGCCCCGCCGAACAATCCAATAGCTAATCGATAGCGTTAAAATGGCGATCGCCAATGCCATTAACTCTAGCCCGGTTGATTTATTGAAATCAAAATAATGATTTTCGGGCTACAGCCGTAAGCGAAGTCACTACAACTAGTTCTAGCTGCACCACATGTTTTTTGAGATAGGCAGTAATGTTTTCTAAGACTTCTAGGGCAATTAGAATATTTAGAAATAGACCGAAGATTTTAATTAAAGTCACTGTCGAAAACTTATCAGGATCTGCCAGGGCATTGTTAGAAAAGATTTCCTGCATAATAAACAAACACAACTCAAACACAGCGGTTAACAGGATGCCCACCATGCCAAGTGATAATATTTTGGAAACCAAGGTTTCCACTTTTTTGAGCCAAACTAGAAAATTTTCATCACTGCCCGCTTGGGCGATCGACTGTAGAAATCTACGCACGGGATATTCAAGTTGAAGTTAACCAATTCACAACCAAGTTAAGCGTCTTTCGAGCTACTTGACCCAAAATCTTTTTACGATATCTTTTAGAGTAATCTCTCATGGGAGCAGTACCCATTTATTTTTTCAGAACATCTCTATAAGAGTATTTTCTGATATAGAGTATCTTCCCAGAGAATCACCGCTTTTGCCATGCCTTTACCAGAACCCGTTGATAGCGATCGCATCAAACAAAAAGCCCTAGAACTGGGCTTTCATAAAGTTGGCATTGCCTGGTAGAAGGAGCGGAGCAAGAGAGCAAAGCTAAGGAATTCCTAGCTTCCACCCCAGTTCCAGCGCTGCAAACTTGGCTGGCTCAAGGCTATCATGCCGATATGGATTGGATGACAAACCCCAAACGACAAGATATCAGACAACTGATGCCGTCTGTACAATCGGTCATCTGTGTGGCGCTTAACTACTACACCCCTCACGATCGCCCCACCGATGCTCAGTCTGCCAAAATTTCTCGCTATGGCTGGGGCAAAGACTACCACCGCATCTTGCACAAAAAACTCAAGGCATTGGCAACCTGGTTAGTCATGCAAGGCAACAGCGCCGCCGAAAACTTCCCTGGAAATCGCACTGAAAGCAAAATTGAAGCCCGCTACTGCGCCGATACTGCCCCCATTCAAGACAAAGCGTGGGCAGAAAAAGCAGGGATTGGCTGGGTTGCCAAGAACAGTAACGTCATTACCCGCGAATATGGCTCCTGGGTATTTTTAGGGGAAGTACTAACAAACTTAAAACTATCGCCCGATCGCCCCCATACCCAGCACTGTGGCACTTGTACCCGCTGTCTGGAGGCTTGCCCCACTCAGGCAATTACCCAGCCATTTGTAGTGGATGCCAACCGTTGTATTGCCTATCACACCATCGAAAACCGGGCAGAAACCTTGCCTGCAACGGTTGCTCCCTATCTGCAAGGCTGGGTGGCTGGCTGCGATATTTGCCAGGATGTTTGCCCCTGGAATCAGCGCTTTGCCCAAGAAACTGATGTGGCTGACTTTCAGCCCTACCCCTGGAATGTTGCTCCTACGTTGGAGGCGATCGCCACTCTTTCTGATGAAGACTGGAACCAGCGTTTTCCAGCATCCGCACTACGGAGAATTAAGCCTGCTATGTTGAGGCGCAATGCCCAAGCCAGCCTGCCAATCGCCAACTTCCCCATTGAGCAAGAGCAGTCTTGAATCTACACGGGATAGCTTTTAGCTACTTAAGCACGGTAGTAACCTAAATCTCCTGGGGAATCTGTGCCTTGGCCTTGTAAGTTGCCAAATATTCTGATAGTAGCTTCATGGCTTCGACTTCTGAGGGCAGGCGATATCGCACCATGTATAAGAATGGCTTCACCCTGACCTCGCTTTTGGCCGCTGGTTCCCAGATACTCAAAATGACACCCCCTTCAAACGGGGTGATGTTGTATTTGATCAGGTGGGGTGTGGTGGTGGAGTACATAGTCACCCAAAACGAACGGGCCAATCAGGGGAAGCCAGTTGCAATGCTTAACCGCCTGCTGCGAACAGTGCCATTACTAGAATAGAGAGCAATAAGCCAGGGCTAAGCATCAGAATCAGCGTTAAGAGTTCATGAACTTCCATCTTCTATTTCCTCATTTGCGAAAGTGCCGTCACCCTCAGATTAACTTGGGCGTAGAAATTTCTGAGAGTCTATAAGAATAACTCTAAGATCGGTCACTTAGATCAGTTGCTACAACCCTGATTGTCTGCTGGATCAAAATTTTGTGCAGACAGAGATAAATCTTTATATGCATCCTTGATTTTGTGAGTTTAGACACAAAATCAAGAGTGAACTTTACCCTTGCTCAGGTTTGTCCTTTCGCATTACCCCGCAGCAGGTAGGTGGTCATAATGCCTTTACCTTTGATCTCAATTTCTCCCCGCTTTTCCAGTTGGAATTGATGACGCAAGCGATCGCAGGCAGCACTAGTCACCTGAATTTGTCCAGGGAGTCCTTGAGATTCCATGCGGCTAGCCACATTGACCGTATCACCCCAAAGGTCGTAGATGAATTTCTTGGTGCCAATGACGCCTGCGACTACAGGGCCTGTATTGATGCCAATGCGGATACTAAAGGGTTGGTTTTGCTGAGTACTAAATTGAGCGATCGCCTCTTGCATATCCAGAGCCATCTGAGCGATCGCCTCGGCATGGTCAGAGCGTTCAATCGGCAATCCTCCTACAACCATGTAGGCATCCCCAATGGTTTTAATTTTTTCCAGCCCGTGCCGCTCAGCTAAGTCATCAAACGTCGAGAAAATTTGATTGAGCAATGTCACCAGTTCTGTGGCAGGGATGCTGGCAGAGATGCGCGTAAACCCAACGATATCTGCAAACAGCACCGTGACTTCGGCAAAGCTTTCGGCGATCGTCCGCTGGTCCTGCTTAAGCTGCCGAGCCACAGCTTCAGGAAGAATATTCAGTAGCAACCGCTCCGATTTTTCTTGCTCTCGCTCTAGCTCTCGGTGGGCACAAAAGGCAGTTCGTTGTAGCCGCTCGTAGAAAAAGACAGACAGGTCACAGATGCTGCAAAACCA
>JAAUOQ010000407.1 GCA_012034795.1 Leptolyngbyaceae cyanobacterium CRU_2_3 | reverse complement strand
ATTCCGGCTAAAGAGGTGTTTCAACGACTCCGTACATCTCTGCAATGACAAATGTTATGCAGCGTAGAGCTTAACAAAAAAATAAATAATTTTAGTTAGAAAAAGTAATTTTCCTGACACTTGCAGATCCTTGGTCTAAATTAGGTGTGGCTTTTCTTTCTTTAATCCAGCTTTCTTGATTCAGGATTGATGGGGTTAAGAGCAATAAAGTTCACTTAAATAAACTTCACCTCACTGTTGCAAGCTTAGATATCAGGCTTTTATGTCAATTATTACTCAACCATTCATTCATTCTGCGATCGGCACAATGCCATTACTGCTAGCCCAATCTTACTCAGAAGCTAGTGAAGTGGGTCCAGGGCAGTTCATCTTAATTGTGATTTTCTACGCAATTGCTGCCTTCTTTTGCCAAAAGATTTTTGAAAAATGCGGGGTTCCCAACCCTTGGTTTGCCTGGATTCCAATTTTAGGAACCTATGCCGCTTTTCAGGCAGGTGACGACGACAATCCTACCCTCTGGACTATTCTGTCGATCATTCCCTGTATCAACAATCGCAGCAGTTGTGAAGCTGATTATTGCTTGGGTGAAAATTTGCCAGAAATGGGCAATCTCCCTGGCTGCTGTTAGTGGCACTGAATCCCTATTGGATCGATTTTTCTACTCGGTTATCTAGCGTTTGGTTAGGCCACTGCGGCTCATTGCAGCTAATTTTAATGATGATAAAACTAAAGCATCGCAAAATTATTTTTCTGATTTTGATTGCTTTGCTAGCAGGTAGCTCAATGGCGACGTATGCAGAATCTGAAGCTAATTTTTTCTGAAAACAATTGAGCTAATTTTCTTTCAACAAGTCGCTACGGTTGTGCTTTACCTGGGTTGTTTTGGCTGGGATTTACTCCCAATGCGCGCCAAAGCCGAGCCAAAACTCTGGGAACAAACTGACTCGCATCATGGATAAATCACATTGGCTGCCTGCCCGTTTGTCCCAGCAGGAGCGGCTTCATCGTCTAGGGTATCTGGCGATCGCCCTCCTGCCCATCATGGGTAGTTATGCGTTTAACCAGGGCTTAACCCCCGCCTTTTGGGGGTGCCCCCTCCTGCGCCTCACCGGAATTCCCTGTCCGGGCTGGGGGCTAACGCGATCGTTTATGGCAGTAGCACGAGGCGATTGGCAGCAGGCGATCGCCTTCCATGCTTTTGGCATAGTGCTATTTGGGGGATTTGCGATCGCGGCAGTGCATCTTGCCCTAGAGCTAATTCGCGATCGACGCATTGCGGTTTTCTACGTCCCGATGGTTCGCCATCCCAAATTTCAAATCTTTGTCTTTTTGGTTCTACTCAGCTACCACGGCATCCGCTTGTATGATCTGGCACAAGCTGGAGAGCTATTGACCTCATTTCTCCATTCCCCTTTAGGACACGGGCTGAGACATGGTTCGATGTAACGGCTGGTATCCTATTGCGCCCTACGCCTTATGTCAGGGATCGGTAGGGTATGAGGGAATCTTGGATTCAGCGCCCACAAATCATTCAGAATAGAGAATGCAAGGATATAGCCGCTCCTCATTAGATTTTGCTACCCTTGCCTTCGTTGACTGAGGGGTCTACTAGCCGTGGTGACACAAGTTTCTCAATCTGTTCCTAATCCATACGAAAGTCAGACTCAAGCGATCGCCCGTCAGTTGCTCTCTGCTACCAGGGAAAATCGATCATTTTTGTCCCAAATTCGCGATCAAATGCGCTGGGACGACAAATTGCTAGGCTTTGCCATGAGCAATCCGGGTTTGCGCGTACAGTTATTTCGGTTTATTGACTGCTTACCTGCGTTGCACAGCAAAGCTGAAATTGCCCGACACATGCAGGAGTATTTGGGTGATCCGTCTGTAGAGTTGCCAGGGGCACTCAAGGGTCTGCTCAGTTTTGCCAATCCCGACTCGTTGCCCGGACAAACGGCAGCTACGACTGTTTCTACTGCGGTGGAAACGCTAGCGCGCAAATATATTTCTGGTGAGACGATTCAGCAAGCCATCAAAACCATTGAACAACTTCGCAAAAACAAAACAGCGTTTACTGTCGATTTGCTGGGTGAAGCCGTAATTACCGAGATTGAGGCGCAGTCCTACCTCGATCGCTATTTGGAGATGATGGAGCAGCTTACCGAAGCTGCAAAACGCTGGTCAACAATAGATTTAATTGACACAGCCGATGGGCAACCACTCTCCAAAGTTCAGGTTTCTGTGAAGCTGACTGCATTTTATTCGCAGTTTGATCCGCTGGACCCGCAAGGCAGCGAAGCCAAGGTGAGCGATCGCATCCGGATTTTGCTGCGACGTGCCCAGGAATTAGGGGCAGCCGTTCACTTCGACATGGAACAGTACAGCTACAAGGATTTAACGATCGCCATTCTCCAGAAAATTCTCATGGAACCGGAGTTTCGCGATCGCACCGATCTGGGCGTAACCCTACAAGCCTACCTGCGCGATACTGAGAAAGATCTGAAGCGTTGGATTGAATGGGCCAAACGGCGCGGCCAGCCGATCACGGTGCGTCTGGTCAAAGGCGCATACTGGGATCAAGAAACCATTAAAGCCGCCCAACATGACTGGCAGCAGCCCGTTTTCTCTCACAAATCTTCCACCGATGCCAGCTTTGAGAACCTGACTCGCATCCTGCTGGAAAACCACGAATATCTCTATGCCGCGATCGGCAGTCACAATGTTCGGTCACAAGCCCACGCGATCGCCATTGCCCAAGAACTCCATATTCCTCGTCGCCGAATCGAATTACAAGTGTTGTATGGCATGGCTGATAAACTGGCCAAAGCGCTGGTCGATCAAGGCTTCCGAGTCCGGGTGTATTGTCCTTATGGGGACTTGATTCCGGGCATGGCTTATCTGATTCGCCGCCTGCTAGAAAACACAGCCAATAGCTCTTTCCTGCGACAGAATCTTGAAGAACGTCCGGTTGAAGAATTGCTGGCTGCACCCCTGATGCAGGAGAGCAAGGGACAGGGGAAACCCAAAGCAGAAAAACCGGCTGGCAAATTTCACAACGCCCCAGATACCGATTATGCCCTGGTTGAGGAACGCGATCGGGCCACGGCTGCCCTGCAATTGGTGCGTCAACAGTTGGGCAAGACCTATCTGCCCTGGGTGAATGGCGAGTTTGTCAATACGCTGAATGCAATCGAATCGGTCAATCCTTCTAATCCCGTAGAAATTATCGGTCGGGTGGGTTTGCTGAGCGTGGAGCAAGCCGAACAGGCCATTCAAGCCGCCAAAGCGGCCTTTCCTGCCTGGAAACGTACCCCTGCTAAACAGCGGGCCAACATGCTCCGCAAAGCGGCCGATTTGATGGAACAGCGCCGGGCAGAACTTTCTGCCTGGATGGTGCTGGAAACGGGTAAAGCCTTGGGGCAAGCCGATCCAGAAGTGTCTGAGGCGATCGATTTCTGCCGCTACTATGCCGATGAAATGGAGCGATTAGACCAGGGTATTCACTATGATGTGCCCGGCGAAACCAACCGCTACCACTACCAACCTCGCGGCATTTCACTAATTATTTCTCCCTGGAATTTTCCACTCGCCATTCCCACGGGCATGACGGTGGCTTCTCTGGTGGCTGGCAACTGCACCTTGCTTAAACCAGCAGAACCTTCCTCCGTGATTGCGTCCAAGCTAGCTGAAATCTTAATTGAAGCAGGCATTCCCCAAGGCGTATTCCAATTTGTTCCGGGCAAAGGTTCCACTGTGGGGTCGCATATGGTGAAACATGCCGATGTCCACATGATTACGTTTACTGGCTCCCAAGAAGTGGGTTGCCAGATTTACCGAGAAGCGGCTGAGCTTCAGCCCGGACAGAAGCACCTGAAGCGGGTGATTGCCGAAATGGGTGGCAAAAATGCTGTGATTGTGGATGAAAGTGCAGACCTGGATCAGGCAGTACAAGGCGTTGTCTACTCTGCCTTTGGCTATAGCGGTCAGAAATGTTCTGCCTGCTCACGGGTGATTGTGCTGGCACCGATTTACGAGGCTTTCGTGTCGCGATTGGTGGAAGCCACGCGATCGCTCAACATTGGAGCCGCCGAAGACCCCAGCACCCAGGTGGGTCCGGTGATTGATGCTGCCGCTCAAAATCGCATCCTTGCCTACATTGCCAAAGGCAAAGAAGAAGCCACAGTAGCACTAGAAATGCCTGCGCCAGAACCCCGGCTATTTCGTTGGCCCGGTGATCTTCACAGATGTGGCACCGACCGCCAAAATTGCCCA
>JAAUOQ010000406.1 GCA_012034795.1 Leptolyngbyaceae cyanobacterium CRU_2_3 | reverse complement strand
TCTGTTTTTGCTGTCTCTACTGCTGCTGAGCGGGATAGCAGTTATGTCTTGGAAGTTGCGTGCTGCTGCAACAGCTTTGCAGCAGAGTGAAACAAAGCTAAAAAATATTTTTGAGAACTCGCAAGTTGGAATTTTTAGAACTCGCTTAGAGGACGGATTAATACTTGATGTTAACCAATATTTTGCATCAATGGTTGGGTATGATTCGCCTGTTGAGATTATTGGTAAAGAATACTCGATTAACTTTTATGCTAATCCTGGCGATCGCCAGCGCATGAAAGAAATTGTCCAGCGCACCCACGAATTACACAACTTTGAAACCCAGTTTCGCCGACGAGATGGATCATTTTTTTGGGTACTATTTTCGGGGCAAGGAAACGTAGAAGCAGGCTATATAGAAGGCGTCATTGCTGATATTACTGATCTAAAGCAAGTGGGAGAGGCGCTACGGCTCAGTGAAGCAAAATTCCGAGCTATTTTTGAAAATGCGACTCTGGGAATTGCGATCGCCACGGTAGAGGGTGAAAACTTGCAGGTTAATCCGTCGGTATTAAAGTTGCTGGGCTATACCCAGGAAGAACTTTGCCGCATCAAATTTATGGAATACACCTATCTTGATGATTTAGAGGCGGATCTGGAACTCTATCGAGAACTTCTAGCAGGGCAACGCGACTCTTACCGAATTGAGAAACGCTATATTTGCAAAGATGGACGTTTGGTTTGGGTGGGGCTGACTGTAGGAGCATTCCGAGATGCAACAGGTGAAATCCAATTTATTATCACCACAATTGAGAATATCAACGATCGCAAACTAGCCGAATCTGCTTTGCAAGCTTCTGAAGCAGAACTACGAGGTCTGTTCGCAGCTATGACCGAGGTAATCCTGGTGTACAACCAGGAAGGACGTTGCCTCAGAACGGTATCTACCAATCCTCATCTGCTAATTCAACCGTTTGAAGAGCAAGTAGATCGCACGCTATATGAATGTTTGCCTCTAGAGCAAGCACAATCCTATCACGGTTACATCCAACAGGCATTAGCAACGCAGCGCACACTCACAGTTGAACATAGTGTGGTTCTTGCTGATTGCACGCTGTGGTTCTCAGCCAGTATTTCACCTCTGTCGGCTGAGACGGTACTCTGGGTTGCCCGCGATATTACCGAATTAAAGCAAACTGAAGCAGCTTTACGTCAAAGCGAAGATACTAACCAAGCCTTAATCAGTGCGATTCCTGATTTGCTGCTACGAATGAATTGTAACGGTATCTATTTAGACATTATCCACGACGATACGTTTCAAGTCTTTTCTGATGATCGGCTCAAAGTGGGGACAACAGTATATGATTCACTTCCCGCTGATCAGGCCGATCAACGCATGCACTATGTTTGGCAAGCATTATTAACCGGAGAACTACAAATTTATGAACAGCAGCTTGTGATCCAAGGGAGATCTCGCGATGAAGAAGTACGAGTTGTCAAAATTCGTGACCAGGAAGTTCTGGTGATAGTGCGCGACATTACTGAACGTAAGCAATCTGAGGTGGAACTTCTCTCGCAACAAGCTTTTCTACGGCAAGTTTTGGATGTTATTCCCAGTTCTATCTTTGTTAAAGATAGAACTGGACACTTTCTAGTTGCAAATCAAGCCAGTGCTACCTTTTATGGAACTACAGTCGAGGAGTTGTTAGGCAAGCGCGATCAAGACTTCCATGCTGACCCAGTTCAGGCATCTGCATGGCTGGCTGCAAACCATGAAGTGATCACTACACTCCAGCCCAAAGTTATTCAGACTAGAGCGCTCTCCTCGTCTCAGGAAGATCCTCGCTGGTTTCAAACGATCATTAATCCCTTTGTAGATGCTCATGGACAGGTCAAAGGCGTAATTGGTCTAACCACAGATATCACTCTGCTGAAGCAAGCAGAAGCCGAACTCCGGCAAGCTAAAGAAGTGGCTGAAGCTGCTAACCGTGCCAAAAGTACTTTTCTAGCAAACATGAGCCACGAACTTCGCACGCCACTCAACATTATTTTGGGCTTTACTCAACTTCTGCTAAGGGGTGGCTCGCTCAATCTACAACAGCAGGATTATCTGGATACCATTAGTCGTAGCAGCGACCATCTGCTAACGCTGATCAACGATGTCTTAGAAATGTCCAAGATTGATGCGGGTAGAGTCACACTGAACGTCACTGACTTTAATTTGCATACCCTGCTCGACTGGCTCAAGCAAATGTTTCAGCTTAAAGCCCAATCTAAAAATCTTCTGTTGACCATAGAGCGATCGCCAGCTTTGCCTCTCTACATCCGCACTGATGAAAGTAAACTCCGTCAAGTGTTGGTGAATCTGCTGGGCAACGCCATCAAATTTACGGCTACAGGTAGCGTCGCATTGAAGGTTTACCAGGCAATAGAACAGGAACCCCCCCCAAGTCGCTCGCCTGATTTGCATACTTTAATCTTTGAAGTCTCTGATACGGGTCCTGGCATTTCTGCGGACCAACTCGATCGTCTGTTTCAACCCTTTGTCCAAACAGAAACGGGTAGACAGTCTCAGGAAGGCACAGGATTGGGATTAGCCATTAGCCAAAAGTTTGTGCATCTGATGGGGGGCAAGATGTCTGTCAGTACTCGTTTAGGGCAGGGAACAACATTTCGCTTTAGTATCCAGGTTGAAGGACTAGAGCCGTTGCAGGCGATCGCCCAACCCCATCAAGTCGTAGGCTTGCAAGCAGGACAGCCAGAATATCGAATTCTCGTTGCAGAAGACAATCTCAGCAATCGCCAACTCCTGTCAATGTTGTTATCTTCAGTCGGCTTTTCAGTGCAGGAAGCTGCCAATGGGCAGGCAGCGATCGCTCAATGGCGGCAATGGTTGCCTCATCTCATTTGGATGGATATTCGGATGCCAATCATGGACGGACTGGAAGCCACTCAGCAAATTAAGGCTGCTAGCAATGATCAATATCCCGCCCCCGTGATCATTGCCCTAACGGGCAGCGCTTTTGAGGAAGATCGTCAGGTTGCTTTTGCAATGGGCTACGACGATTTTGTGCGTAAACCGCTGCGTCCTGAAATCATTTTTGACAAAATAGCAGAGCATCTAGATGTGCAGTACCTCTATACTCCAATCCAGCCCAACGCAGTTCCCCTATTTCCTCAGCAGAGCGATCGCTATGCTCGAATATCCCAGCTTCTATGCGCTATGCCTAGCGTCTGGATTGAACAGCTTCATCAAGCTGCAACGCGAGTTAATGCCAAACAAGTGCTCGATTTAGTGGAGCAAATTCCTCCTGCCCAAGCAGCATTAGCTGACATTCTCAGTCAATTAGTCAACGTAGTTTGCTTTGAGGAAATTGTAGAACTGACTGAACCCTAGGAGTATGACTAAAATTTGATGTGAGTAACAAGACCTGATATGCTCTGGAGATAGGGTCTTCTTTCAAGCCTTGTGAGGGGGTAATGAATGAGTGCAACTATTGTCCAGAGTACAACAGAATCAATCACTCTTCAAATCACGATTCCTCTGAGTCCCTCATTTCTAGATACCGAAGAAACTATCCAATCGGTACTGAATGAAGCCGGAACTCTGGTCAGTGGAGAAGCGCTCAAACAGTTTGATACTGATGGCAGTGCGATTGCCATGGGCGGGATGAATTGGACAAGCAAAGGACAACTGCCTAAAACCTATCAAACCCCTTATGGAACAGTAGAAGTGCATCGGCATGTGTACCAAACGAGTGCCGGTGGAAGCACCTTTTGCCCCCTGGAAGTCGATGCTCGCATTATCCTGACCTCAACCCCCCGATTGGCAAAACAAATCTCCCACAAATATGCGGAGATGAGTAGTGTGCGAGTGGTAGAAGACTTGCGGGAAAATCATGGACGGGTGGTTCACCGTTCGTTTGTGCAAACGTTAGCCGAAGCGGTCGGTGAGATTGCCTTGCTCAAGGAAGAGGATTGGCACTATCAGACACCGAAATTAGCCCTAGAGGTGGCAACGGTCAGTCTGGGTGTTGATGGCACCTGCCTGATGGTATGCCAAGACGGATTTCGCCAAGCCATGGTTGGCACCCTCAGTCTCTATGATGCTCAAGGGGAAAGACTTCATACCACCTATGTCGCCGCAGCCCCTGAAGCGGGACGGCAACCATTTTTAGATCGGATGCGACGAGAAATTGAGCACATCAAACGGTTGTATCCCAACGCGCACTATCAAGGGTTAGCCGATGGAGCATCGGAGAATTGGACGTTTTCTTGAACCCGTCACCGATACCCAAGTTTTAGATTTCTTTCATGC
>JAAUOQ010000405.1 GCA_012034795.1 Leptolyngbyaceae cyanobacterium CRU_2_3 | reverse complement strand
CAGGATATGGATCTCAATTTGATCGCTTGCCCAGGTAATTCGATCTTGTAATTGAGGAATCAACGTACCCCGCCGCAAGCGGACGGGGTATGGAAGCAGATCTGCTCCCGAACCTGAAGATTCAGATTACAGTTTGTCCTCTTCGCCGCAGAGCGGCGGGGAATCTACCCGTACAAGATTGAAAATATGCAGTCGCTGATTACTGGATGAAACAGGAGAGTTGGGTGAATGCACTGCAAGCGATTCAATATAAGGCCCATCGATCGGCAGATCGAGTTCTTGCAGCAATTCTATCGCTCCAGCAGGGCCGCAGGGATCGCGCAACTCCTCTAACGTAAACCCAGTAAACGCCATCACATTCAGACCAGCCGCTTTCACCTGGCGGGCAAGTTGTGCCAGGGCAGGGGCTTGCCAAAACGGTTCGCCCCCAGAGAACGTTACGCCAGTGTTGCGAGGATTGCTGAGAATCTGGCAAGCCAGGGACTCGACCGCAACCAGTTGATTAATCCCAAACGACCATGATGCAGGGTTAAAGCAGTGCGGGCAATGGCGGAGACAGCCCTGCACCCAAACCACCGCTCGGCAACCTGGCCCATTTACCTCTGATTCATTGACATAACCTATCAGGTTCAGATGACCCACAGGAATTTGCGGTAGGTCGAGGCTCGGTTGCGAGAATTTGGGATTCATCCTATGGCTCCTGCAGAGAGATTAGCGCTCTCTCTATCCTAGAGATTCCCACAGGAATAGCAAGATGGTTCCCTGTGAGTCACCTTAGTTACCAGCAGTAAAAGATTGAGATCGGATCGGGTATTGAGACTAATCTGGAGAGATCGTTAAGCTTTAGTTGGGGTGATATGAAGCCCAATTAATCACCCCAATTAGTCATTCTATGCCGATGGATGTTGTCTAGGTCAGGGATGCCATCAATTCTGCCACAGACAGGATTTTCTCAACGGGTTGCACTGCACCGCCAGAAAACATTAGGCCCTGTTCAATATCGCCTTGGGAGGCTTTGCTCAGAGCTTGGAGCAAGCAATAGGTAATTCCTTTATCTCTGCACAGGCAAGATTCTAAGCAATTGGCAATACAACGTTTTTCGAGCGCAGGCGAATTGCTCAACACATCCTCGGCAAATTGATTTCGCATGGCACGAGCAGGCTTGCCCACCGGACTCGGCACCGTAACTAAATTTTTGGCATGAGCCTGCAGATGGAATTCTTTATATTGCCGATCGGCATCACATTCTTCTGTTGTAATAAACCGCGTTCCAATTTGCACCCCATCAGCTCCAATCGCAAACATTAGATCGATATCGAATCGGTTCCAGATACCGCCGGTGACAATGATGGGAATGCTTATGCCTAGGCGATCTAGATAGCCCCGTAATTGAGCGATCGTCGTTTCAATTGTCGAAACATCGAGTTCTTCGCATTGACTGGCAAAGTGCCCACCAATCAGCTTGCAATTTTCTAATATGAAAGCATCGGGCAAGCGTTGATAGTCTTTTTGCCAAGTTTCGCACAGAGTTTGAGCGGATTGCACGTTAGCCACGATTGGCACTAGGGCAACCTCTGGATAATCCCGGACATATTGCGGCAAAGCTAACGGCATCCCCGCACCCGTCACGATCGCATTAGCGCCATGGGACGCCGCCGTCTGGGCTAAAGCAGGGTAATCTCTGGTCGCCACTAAAATATTCACGCCGATGATGCCATCCGGGCTAATTTGGCGAGCCTTTTCCAGTGCATCGATCAATGCCAATTGATTAGCTTCAAAAAATCGTTTTTTCTTTTGACTTTGGTCAAAGTAAGGAGAATTAAGACCGATCCCAAAACTAGAAATTAGTCCTATGCCGCCTGCATTCGCTACAGCACCTGCTAAACTGGCTCCAGATACTTGGACAGCCATAGCACCTTGCATAATCGGATAGCGGGCGATATGTTGACCAATGCGAAGCGACGGCAGGTTAGGCATAGTAATTAGATGAAGTAGATTAAACGAATGAAAATCTCGTTTGCCAAGTGTGACTGGACAGTAAATTTTGCCCCACTTGACGCAGTTCGATCGCTGTGGCTGGTGCAATGATACCGCCACCAAATAATGATGATTGCACAATTAGGTTACATAATTCGATCTGGCGGAGGAATTTATGAGTGGCAGTCTTCAAAAGTTTGATAACAATTTTCAGGATCGTAGATATGACATTTATCGGTGATTTCTAAGATTAAATCCCAATTAAACTGACGTTCTTTGATATATTCACCCCAATTGTCTTTGATAATCGCGTGTGCTTTGCGTAGGTTATAGGGCCGAGTTAATAAACCAGGTGCTATGCCAGAGCAAAACGGCTCGGACAAACATACACCAGATTACGAATGACCATCCACCCAGGGCATATAGCAGCAGCCCTAAGGGGATTTGCAGCAGTAAAAAGTTGCGATTTAGCCAGCGATAAAAGCGATCGCGAGCAGATCTGGGGCAAACCGCTGGTACTGCTCATAGTTGAAGAACTCTGAATTAGGGTAGAAAATCCACAGCATATGACTCCACCAAAATCCCCGTTTGGCCGAGTAGGGGTCTTGCTCGACATCTTCCGTATGAGCGTGGTGGAGGCGGTGACCTGCTACCCAGAAAATCGGCCCCCCTTGTAAAGCTAGGGCACCAATCAGAGCGATCGCATATTCCAGCCATTTAGGCACCTGAAAACTGCGATGGCTCAACAGGCGGTGATAGCCCAAACAAATGCCAATACTGCCAAATAACCAGTGCAAAAAGAGGGTTGTAACTAGAGCAGACCAGGAAAAGAACCAGGGGGCTAAAAGTGCGAGGGCATGAACGATCGTGAAAAAGCATACCGCCGCCCAATCAAGTGGATAACGAGTCGGAGTTGTTTGTAACTGTTTAGCGGTCATCAATTACCTCACAAAACAAAAAATTTGGGAATACCGCTAATAGTATCGATGCTTTCCCTTCTAAAGCCACCAGGGTTTTTGTCCGGTGCGAGGGTCAGTTTCTTTCCATGGAAAATCTGAATTGCCTCTGCTACAACAGCAACGCGGACGAGTTTAGGGGTAGAGGTGCCGGACCGCGTACAACTCTACCATCTGGATCGTAGCGAGAACCGTGACAGGGACATTGGAATTGATTGTCATTGGGATTCCAAGGGAAAGTACAGCCCAAGTGGGTGCAGTTATCAACAATTCCCCAGGGATGCAACGTACCGTCCGTTCTGACAGTCAGATAAGTAGGTTCCCCAGTTAGTCCGGCAACTAGGGCGCGAGTCCCAGGGGGTTCTGCTAAAATCTGGCTAGCCGGAATCGGATTCCCGTGAATATCTTTAGCTAGAAGCGAACCATCTTCACTCTCCTCAGCTAGCGGGACGAAGAATTTAGCGGCAGGATAAAGAATCGCCGTAGTTGTGGCAGCGACTGAGGCTCCCGTCAAAAAGTTGAGTAACTGCCGCCTGGACATCAAAGGATTTTCGAGTGGGATACTTTCTGTCATTGTTCTGTTGTATGCTTCCTGTTTTAGTGATTTTATTTAGGGCTAGCGATCCTCCTTGCAAGAATCTAATTCCTTGATTCTGTAACCATATAATCAAATATTCTAACGATCCCCATTCTGATGACAAGATAGTTACGATCAAGTTCTTATAGTTACGCTAAGTAAAAGATTAGGAACGGATAATAGATTGAAGATGTTCTGAAGAAATCGTTAAGTTATTGTGGCTCTGCGAACAATTCATAAGGACTTGGAAAACCGTTTGTTAGATTCGGGTATAAGATATGTATCAAACATGGAGGCAATGTTGCGAATTAGCAATCGCCCAATAGGTGTCACCTCAATGCCATCCCCCCAACGTTTAATTAACCCATCGGCTTCTAAGGCATCGAGTTTGGGAAGTTCCTGGGCGAAATAGTCGTTGAAGTCGAGATCGAAGCCGAGATGGTATTTTGCTTCCAAATCCGCCACCGATAGTTGGAACTGACACATTAACTCCATAATTACTGTGCGCCGAATCAGGTCATCCTGGTTGAGTCGAACCCCTTTTTCGATTGGCAATTCTTCCGCATCGATCGCCCGATAAAAGTCTTTTAATTTCTTGTGGTTTTGGCAATAGGCATCTTGCAACATACTGATAGAAGTCATGCCAAAGCCCAATAGATCCGATTCGGGCTTGGTGGTATACTCTACTCGGCTAAGAAATGGACTTTGTTAAATGACTGAAACTTCCAAGTCATAAGAGTTTTGAGTTGTTCTTTTTTATGAGGTGAGCGGTGTCAATCAGGGATGAAATCGCAGAT
>JAAUOQ010000404.1 GCA_012034795.1 Leptolyngbyaceae cyanobacterium CRU_2_3 | reverse complement strand
AGAGACTCAATCTCTAACCCTTTTCGGATTTTCTCATGACTGATTGGGATTGCTATAGTTATTACTTTTACAAATTTAATTGCAGATGTGAGACGAGTGCAATAAAACGTAATAGTAAACTGAGAAAATTTTAATTAAAGATAAAAATTAAATTATTATCTCGCATTATCTGTTAGGCATTTGCCTGAGCTCAAACCGTGCTTATAGCTTTAGAGATTAGCCAATGGCTAGCTAACTCTTATTGAGCGTTAGAGGAATAAAAATCTTTACTTGCTCTCTTAATCATTCTAAAGATAGAGGCAATTGGTTCTCTTTTTTGTCATGTTGATACAGGTCTGTGCTCATGGGGTAAACAAAGCAAGCTCTATAGAAATCTAAGTTAATTCGAGATGAGTTCCAGTTGAGTTAATGGGGCGGTGTATTGCTGTTTAAAACAATGAGGGTATTGCGATCGCTCAGTCAAGCTACCTCATCATCTATCGCAAGGTATCTATCAACATATAGTAGTCCTAAATGATGGGTGAGAAGAGAGTGGAGGGGGCGCTGCTCCCTCCTGGGGACTTGCCCCCAAACCCCACTTTGGTCTTCTCATAACTAATTTAGGATGGCTATAGGTATAAGACTAATAGGTACGAGACTATAGGTACGAACTGATGTGTTGTGGGAAGGGACAAGATGAGATTTGTGAAGCGTTTGGTGAGAGCCAAGTCTGATGGATTAGCCAAAGCCCAAGCTAAAGAGAGATATGTGCAAAAGTGGTATGCTCAAGCCAAATGTTCCCCTGTTCAGACGATCAGCGCCCCAAGCATCAGCAGAAGGTTTAGAGCGATCGTTCTTATCCTGATTCTGGCTTCTGGATCGATTGCCCTTGCACCCCAAGTTTGGGCTCAAAGTCCTGGCTTGCCCAAAATTAACTTACAGCAACCCAATCCCATCAACTTCTCTCAATTGAATGACAGCGAGGTGGACACGGGCGAGGTGCAGTTAGATGGACGCGATTTGTTCGCGATCGCTGCTCCCAACCTTTCTCAAGTCCCAAATTCACCTAATGCCACCCCGATTCAGCAACGCATTAAGGGAGTGGAAGAAACACTAGAACGGATTGCTAGCAGCAACTTTGATCCAAAGACGCTAGAAGTAACCGCAGAGATTGATCAGAGCAGTAATCTACCTGTGATTTCTATCAACGATCAATACTTGATGACAGTGACAACCCTGGATGCCCAACTCCAGGTGCAAGATTTGGATCGATGGGCAAACAATTTGACAGATATTATTAAGCGCGCGCTCATTCGGGCCCACCAAGAGCGCCAACCTGAATTTTTAACGCGCCAAGGTGGGGTAGCGGCTGGAACTTTGCTAGCTATGGTATGCGGTAGCTGGGGGACAACTCGGTTACGGCAGCGGCTGAAAGCTCGCAAGAAACGGCTAGAAGCTCAAATTCCACCCGATCCCGATGTTTCGACTAAGCCCGCCGGTAAAACTGACTCCAAAACTATTACGACACTTCAGCAACAGAGAACTCAGCGACGCCATCGAGATGTGAGCGATGTTCAGCATCGATTGTTGCAAGTTGGGCAGGCCGGCATTTGGGCCGGGGGTACTTTTGCCATCCTGGGAATGTTTCCCTATACTCGATACCTACAACCTCTTGTGCTCTCAACGCCACTCAAACTTTTAGCGGTTGGTTTAGTCACCTATCTTCTAATTCGATTGAGCGATGTGTTGATCGACCGCTTCTCAGGAGCATTGGTAGAAGAGAGTTTTCTGGATGCAGCGGCATCTCAACGACTTGCCTTGAGGGTTTCCACCTTTTCGCGGGTATTGCAAAGTGGTGCTGCTGTCATTTGGATTGTAGTGGGGCTGTTAGCTGGACTATCCGTTGTGGGAGTTGATTTAATTCCGCTTGTAGCAGGGGCTGGAATTATTGGTCTGGCTATCTCTTTTGCGGCTCAAAGTCTGATCAAAGATATGATTAATGGCTTTTTAATTCTGTCTGAGGATCAATATGCTGTGGGAGATGTGATTACGATTGGCAATGTCTCCGGGTTTGTAGAGAACATGAACCTGCGAATTACACAACTCCGCAACAGCGAGGGACAGCTAATTACGATCCCCAATAGCACGATTACTGTGGTGCAAAATCTTTCCAAAGATTGGTCTAGAGTTGATTTAGCGATCGATTTAGCTTATGGCACTGATCCTGACCATGCCTTAGAAGTAATTCGACAGCTAGCCCAAGAAATGTACGACGATCGCGAGTGGCGATCTAAGATGCCTGACCCACCCGATGTGTTGGGCATTGATGAGGTGAACCATAATGGCATTTTGATCCGAGTTTGGATTAAAACCCTACCCCTACAACAGTGGGTTGTGGCTAGAGAATTTCGTCGTCGCTTGGCATTGGCTTTGAAACGTGAAGGACTAGCGATTGGCGTTCCCCAACAGTCGCTTTGGTTTAGAAGCTCTGCCGATCCAGATCTAGAAAACTTAGATGGTAACTTAGATGGTAACTTAGATAGTAACTTGGATGGTAATCATGCCAGCCGTAACGATGCTAGGCATAGCGATGTTAGACATAGCGATGTTAGACATAGCGACGCTAATCGCTTACCTGGAGCCATATTAAAGGGCCAGGCTTAAGGAGCTAAACGGATTGTATTCTGTCTGATCTGCAAGCAGGAGCACTTTTGCAAAAGGACTCAGCTTTCTTATGAGCATCTAGGTTTTTGACATGAGCGGGTGTAGCACAAACGACCCCTGCGAACAAATCCCCTAGTCCATAAGGCGTGAAAATTGCCATTCTCCTAGCAAATTGACCCGCACGCCAATAGCAGTTGCGGTGTGCAGCCAATCTCCCACACCCTCCTCAACGCTGCTGTAAGGTTTTCGTCCGGCTCGCCACCTGGCAAAACTAGACTGATTTTTTACATCAAATTTGTAGTTGGGAAATTGGTCAGTCAGCCTCTGTTTGGCATCTAATTCCTGTTGGCGATCGCCCTGCAAATCAAAAAATGCTACGTCAAAATCGTTAATCACCAACTCACAGGCTTCGCCAAATAAGGATCGCCAAACCGTATTGCGAACGGCTCCTCCCGCCAGCCACCAGTTGGGTAAATCAGCTTGCGCGATCGCGGGTAGGACTCTACCAACAGGAGAGTTTTCTAAAATGAGTTTCAGAGAATCTTCGCAAGGAGTAGGGCTAGACATAGAGCAGGGCTAACTTGTGCAGAGCGACTTCAGTGAACACCAGGACACCCTTTCCAGGTTGGAAGTGATTTTAGACACCCTTTCCTTAGAGTGTACTCACATCATAGTATGTTCAAGATCACAGAATTGAAACAGTAACCTGCGGGGTTATGTCTGAAGCTGTGATCAGGGGTTGCAACACACAGCAACCCAAGACTTAAGTCCCCCGTTCCGGTCCCGTTCCTGATCATTATGTACGAATCTAATTTACGCATCTTACCCATCCAAGTTTACTGCGATCGTGCCCCCATCCCACTGAAGTCGCGGTTGCCTCAAACTTCTTTCCCTGTTACCCCTGTTCTGCTAAGTTCCGTTAATGCTGAAGCGGTTCTGAAATTTGATTGGCGCAAATTAACGGCTCTAGGAGTATCGCTTGACGATGCCGAAGCGATCGCCCAAACTCTGGTGCTCAAAAAAATCATGTCTCTCTACTGGCGCAGGCTGATTCGGGTGGAAGTGCCTACAGATGATGCCCGTCGGATTGCTAGAGCAGTGGCTAAGTATGATGCTGCTGGCATCATCCCAACCCCTCGACAACAACGATTGATTAGCCAATATTGTCCGTTGGTTTGCCGTGCCAAACTCTGGCGAGCAGAGTTGTTATTAGCATCCAGAGGCTAGCTCGGCAAAAGTCTAGAAGAGTATGGATGATTTCCGGATGGATGATTTCCCTCACTTTCTCATCAAACCCTGATTGTTCCCTCAGCAAAATATCATCTTGACCCAGTTAGGATTAGGTAAGCTACAGATGTCATGACCAATCCAGATGATTTGGGGTTCAGTCAGCGATTTCATGAAACTCTTCAATCGCGTCATTAAAACGTTAAACGTGCTGAAGCAGCAGAGCATGGATCTAGCATCGCTGCAACTCCGGTTGACTCTGGGAATTACAACGGTTTCGCTATTGGGCGTCGGCGGTATTGGTTCTTGGACGACCTGGGAAATGCGGCAAATGTTAGTGGTAGAACACCAGCGTTACCTGAAGTCAATTGGCGATCGCATTCCGGCCGAACTCCAAGCGCGTCGGTCGGCTCAGCCGCTGCCCGTACAACTCCAGTCTC
>JAAUOQ010000403.1 GCA_012034795.1 Leptolyngbyaceae cyanobacterium CRU_2_3 | reverse complement strand
CATCGCTGCCTTGACCTGTCCCACAACGGATAGGTCGAGCGGATAAATTGTGGCTTTTGCCCCCACAATTTTCTGGGCAACCGCTTCTAGCTTGGCGCGAGTACGACTGACCAGCGCTACTTCTATGCCGGACTCAGCAAAAGCTACAGCAGTGGCTTTGCCAATTCCGCTACTTGCCCCTGTAATTAGGGCGCGGTGTTGAATGAGTGTCATGAAATCTTCCGAAATATCACTGGACTCAGCACAATATGCCCGTAGGCGGGGAATATCAACAAATTAAAATGATTCACAGGGTTGAGCCAGCTCAAACAAAACCAAGGAATTGAAAAAACTTTTTATAGGTCACCCTGGCAGATCAGCATACGTTAATTCAATGAAACGCAGCTTAAAAGCGCCTGAGCAAAAAAGAAAAATCTGAGACAAGTAGAACGGCAGGGTAGCCAGTGAGGTTAGGAGAGTAGCTAACGGGAGGATAAGCCACTAACTAGGAGGGTGAGTACCTAGGGGGTGAGCAAACAGAGGGGCTTCTGATCAAAATTAAAGAAATGTAAACAATTGTTACCAGCCGATTATAACACTGACAATTGCGCTTCCAAAGGATCAGGCTAGCCACGTATCCTCGAAAAGCGGAGACAAAAAGCAATTTCTTGCTACACGAGTCATCAAGCGTTTGCCAAGCCTTGCGCTAAAAAGCTGCACTCTGATCTTAAAACATTGCAGGATTCGCGATCGCAATATCTAGGATCGGGTTTTACACCCCATTGAGCAAAATTTCCTCAACTCGGCGCTACCGAGTGGCTTCTGTAAACTTGCCAATGTTGCGAAACTTTTGGTAGCGCAGGTCCCGACGTTGGGCGGGAGAGAATTGGCAAAGGATTTCCAGGTTGTCTAGTAAGGCTTGTTTGAGGGTAGCAGCGGCTTGCAACGGGTCAGCATGGGCCCCGCCCGTCGGCTCAGGTAGAATTTGATCCAAAATTCCCAAATCTTGCAAGTTGGTAGCGGTAATGCGTAGAGCATCGGCCGCTTGGGGAGCTTTGGTCGCATCTTTCCAAAGAATGGCAGCACAGGCTTCGGGGCTAGCAACCGTATAAACCGAATGTTCAAACATCATCAGCCGATCGCCTACGCCAATGCCTAAAGCGCCTCCAGATCCCCCTTCGCCAATCACAGTACAAATAATCGGTACATCCAGCCGAAACATTTCTCGTAAATTGTAGGCGATGGCTTCGCCTTGCCCCAGACGTTCACCTTCTGCCCCTGGATAGGCTCCTGGCGTGTCAATAAAAGTCAGGATAGGCATACCAAACCGGTTGGCATGATCCATCAGCCGCATTGCTTTGCGGTAGCCCCCCGGAGAGGCCATGCCAAAATTGCGACTGACATTATCTTTGGTATCCCGTCCTTTCTGATGCCCCAGCATCACAACGGGTCTCCCCTCTATGCGCCCTACCCCCCCCAGGAGCGCTAAGTCATCCGCCCCGGTACTGCGATCGCCATGCAGTTCCAGCCAATCATCACTAATGGCTTGGATGTAGTCCAGTGTGCTGGGACGACGGGGATGCCGCGCCACCTGAATCCGTTGAGAAGGGGTGAGACTGCTAAATTTCTTGCCGTAACTGCACAGCGCGCGTCTCCAGTTGTTGGATCTGGTCAGACACATCGACGTCATTTTCTTCGGCAAGTTCACGCACTTGAGCAATGCGAACATCTAGCTCTAATAGAGGCTTTTCAAAATCGAGCAGGATGGGTTTACGGTCAGCCATAGGAGAGTGAAAATGCAGGATAGAAAAAGAATGTTAAGGGGCGATCGCAAATAGATTCATGTTGGGTTCTGCCAACAACACGGCAACCAACCGGTCAGTTAATCTTCAGTCAATCTTCAGTCGATCCTAAAAGTCAAAGAGAGCCTGTAAACTGGAATGCTTATCATATCTACTGACTTACGTACACCCTAATTATGAGCCATCATCGCCCCATTTATCTCGACTGCCACGCAACAACTCCTCTAGATCAACGGGTGCTTACCGCGATGCTGCCCTACTTTACAGAACATTTTGGCAACCCAGCGAGTGCAACTCATCAATATGGTTGGGAGGCAGAGGCAGCAGTGCAGCGATCGCGGCAGATTCTAGCTGAGGCGATTCACGCTACGCCTGAAGAAATCGTGTTTACTAGCGGCGCAACTGAGGCTAATAACCTGGCGATTAAAGGCATTGCCGAAAGCTATTTTGCCCAAGGTCGGCATTTGATCACCCTGCAAACAGAACATAACGCCGTGTTAGATCCGTGCCGTTATCTGCAATCTTTGGGCTTTGAGGTGACTTATTTACCTGTGCAACCGGACGGACTGCTGGATCTGGACATGCTAGAAAAAGCGATTCGTCCAGATACGATCCTGGTTTCAGTGATGGCAGCCAACAACGAGATTGGCGTGTTGCAACCCTTAGCGGCAATTGGTGAAATTTGTCATCGGCATCAGGTGTTGTTTCATACGGATGCCGCCCAAGCGATCGGCAAAATTCCCCTGGACGTGACAGCCATGCAGATTGACCTGATGTCATTGACGGCTCATAAGGTTTATGGGCCCAAAGGGATCGGTGCACTCTACGTCAGGCGAAACCATCCGCGAGTTCAACTTGCACCCCAACTTCACGGGGGTGGGCATGAACGAGGGATGCGATCGGGCACACTCTATACTCCACAAATCGTGGGCTTTGCAGAAGCCGTTAAACTGGGACTCTGGGAAATGGACACTGAGACGCAAAGGCTAGTCGAGCTGCGCGATCGCCTCTGGCAACAGTTGAACTGCCTTCCGGGTATCCACCTCAACGGGCACCCTAGCCAGCGGTTACCTGGCAATCTCAATGTCAGCATAGAACAGGTTGAGGGACAGGCATTGGCGTTGGGCTTACAGCCCCTAGCGGCAGTGTCCTCTGGCTCAGCTTGTACTTCGGCGAAAATTCAGCCATCCCATGTGCTGACTGCATTGGGGCGATCTCCTAATCTATCCTACGCCTCTCTCCGCTTTGGGATAGGGCGGTTGAATACCGTTGAAGAAATCGATCGGATTGCAGCAGGAGCGATCGCCACCATCGAGTGTCTGCGCCAATCTAGAAGGTAGGAAGACATAGCGCTATGCCAATCTCTCATGAAACTCATTTTATGCAGCTAACGCTTTAACGCCCAGCCATTGCTGAATTAAGAATCTGCGGAGCCATTGATCGACAGTGGCGGCATGGCGATCATGTTCTGCCACATGGGCTTCATAAGGCTGGGCACCTGGCAAGTTGAGTTGTTCTGGCACCTTGGCAACCCATTTGTCGATCAAGGCACGACTCATCTCTGGGTGAAACTGTGTACCATAAGCCATTTCACCATACCGAAAGGCTTGGTTGGCAAAGACTTGCCCCGTTGCTAGCAGTGTTGCACCCGCAGGGATCTCAAATCCTTCCTTATGCCAGTGGTACACATGGGTCAGTTCTGCTAAAGGATTATTAGCAACAGGTGAGGGTTGGATAGGGACATAACCAATTTCACGTAATTCTCTGGGATGCGGAGATACTTTGGCACCGAGCACGCGTGCCAATAGCTGTGCGCCCAGACAAATTCCCAGGTAAGGCTTACCTGCATCAAGCACTATCGCAATCCAGTCTAATTCAGCCCGGATAAACGGCAGCGTGGCATCATCATTGGCACTCATGGGCCCACCAAATACCACAACTCCGGCATGACTATCTAGTGTTGAAGGCAATGCTGCACCGCTCGCCGGACAGCAAACGTCTAACTGATAGCCGTTCTCTTGCAATATTTGCCCTACTAGACCTGGATCAGAGGTTTCTTGATGAACAACTAGCAAAATTTTTTTCACGATCGCAACCGTTGCTTGAGCTTGTTTACATCTCAGTTTTTAGCCTAGCTTGCAGCTTAGCCGTTTGCGGTCAGAAAAACTGTTGATATCGGACGATCTCTGGTCTAGATTGTAGACCATGCCATCCACCTGCCCAGAGCCTATGAGAAATATTGAGGCTAATCATCATAAATTCATAGCTTTCCAGAGGGGCGATCGCGCACGCTCCTACCCCATCTGGCGATAGGATGAACTTTAAGCGAATCTTAAAAAACAACCCTGCGCTGTTACTTGTCAAGAGGTCTTTAAATTCATGACTGCTGTCACTCAAGTTCCCGCCTTCTGCGAAGGAATTCAGTATTTTGGCGATGCCCTGCCAGGGTTTGATACCTATGGCCAAGCCCCAGCCATTGCCGAAGGCAGCAAGGCGATCGCTGCTCCCACTGATCCAACTGCCGTCTATCAAACG